>CACXXH010000078.1:0-13458 GCA_902771595.1 Fibrobacter succinogenes
CTTTTTTCGTTCACGGGCGACCGTTCGCGCCAAAATCAGGGACCACTTCTCTGGCAGGCGCTCACTCTCGCAACCACGCCTGGTTAATACCAGGGACTTTGTTGCTCACAGGCGACCGCTCGCGCTAAACTCGGGGAGCACTCCTCCGGCAGGCGCTCACCCGCACCATTAATAAAGAAAAACCGAAAGCTTGAAAGCTTTCGGTTTTTTGAGGGCACAAATTACTGCTAATTTGCGGCAGCCAAATCAAAGCCCAACACAGCCTGACTAGCGTTAGGAGAATTCTGCACTTCGTCCTTGAGAACGATGCGGAACGTCAGGTATTGCGCATTGGAAGAGAACGAGACCTTCTCAAAAGCGTCAGATTCGCTTGTTGATTTCGCTTTCGGATTATTGATAATGTTATTGTTATTGATATTATTCACGTCCGCCACGTTATTCTCGTACACGTACAGATCAAAATTCTGCGGAATCCTTCCAAAATTGGCAATGTCATCGCCACTAGATAGCCAGGCAATGGCCGCAGAGAAATTATGCTTGTCCGTGGGACGCTTTATGCTGAATCGAAGTTCCGTTTTCATTCCCACAATATGCGTGGTCATCCACGGCCAGTAGCCTGTCCAATAGCGGGATTCATGGAAGTAATTGTTGTGGAAACGGTTGAACACGACACTATAGTAAGTCGGGATCTTTGTCGTCGCCACATTGTTTTCCCCATGCGGATACGGAGTCGCAATGTTATTCACGCCAGACGTAAGTAGCACAGCCTTCACGACTTCAGGATGCCAACGGTAGAACGGGTTAGCCCTCAAGAGTGCAGCCACCTGAGCCGCCGTATACGTAGCCGCAGCCTCGGTTCCATCGTAATTGGGAGAAGCATTGTACGTCTGCCCGGTGTACCAATGGGTGTACGTCCTCTTCCGGTCACCGTCCATATAGAACTCGGAGTAGTTGTATATTTCGGGCTTGCGGGAACCAGCTTGGGGCTCAGCCTCATTCAGGCATTGACCAATACCCGCTTCGCAATACCTGGACTTATTCGACGTGTAATCAGCAATTCTACCTGTATAGGAATCAATCGCCCCCACAGTAATGGCGTTGGCCGCATGCGCCTGCGCATTGAGTTGAGCGTCGTTGTTCCTAATCCAGTAATTACCGGCGGCAACGATATCTACGGTACGGTTTTCGTAGATGTAGTTGTCCAGCGCCCTAGCCTCTTCGCCATAGTACGTGGCGGCCTCGTGAAGCACATTGGGGTCGTTTTTCCGGTTATGGAGGCCGATATACACCTGCGGGCTCTTGGATTCCGGATTTTCAGGCAGGCCATTGGAAACAAAGAACGTCGTATTCTTGGTCGTCTCGCTCAACAGGCTATACGCCTTCGACGCAATCACTTCCCTTTCAGGATCAGGGTTCATTGCTTCACCCTGGTTGTACGCAATATACGAAGTCGTCTTGTTCGGCTCCAACCTGACCGGGAACGCACCTATATCCATATACATGCCGACATCGGCGCATTCCTGGCACTGGCCGTAGCCATTATCGAACCACCACCCTATACTTCCTCTATTGGCCATAATGTTACCGAATTCCACCGTCCAAAACGTGGTAGGGGCATACGACGAAGCATCATATGGCTCCGAAAGGGTATAGTTCGTGAACGTGGCCTGGCCAGAAGTCTGTATGCCGCTGGGCGTATAATTCTGGACAAGGTTTGTAGGGATAAAGTAAAAATTAGGATGCTCCAAATATTCAGCCAAATCGGAGTAATAACCATAAATATGAACTCCATTTGACTGTGACGTTTCACAATAGAACGGAAGGAGCGAACCATTGTACGATAAACCACTTGTACTGAAGATACCTTCCAAGCCATCAATCCAATACAATCTAGACGAAAGCTTTTTCAGGGCTTTATTCCCCCGCTGCACGCCAACATCCTGCTGGTTATCCTTTTTCATCTTGGAATAATCCTCATTCCTGTAGACCATCGGGGAATTCATCTTGCTTCCGTTACGGCCAAGAAGGTCGTAATTTGTCGCGGCAAAGGCTGTTGCGCACCCAATCGCCACGCACAAGGCTATTTTTTCATTCATCCTTTTACTCCTGTTATTTATGAATAAAACTTATTTTCAAAATCAGTTTGTCGAAGCCACATCAAAGCCCAGAACAACCTGGTTATAGTTTTCAGACCGGTCGTAATCACTAAGGAAAACAATACGGAATGTAAGATACGGAGCATTAGACGAGAACGAAATCCTGCTGAAGGAATTCGAACCAGAAAGAGACTGCGCCTTGTAATTATCGAGATTGTTATCGATGGCATCCACATTCGACGAATTGCTTTCATAAGCGAGCAATTCGAAATTCTGCGGGATTACACCAAGTTTGGCAATGTCATTACCGCTTGTCAACCAGGCTATGGTGGCGGAGAAATTATGCTTGTCCGTAGGACGCTGGACGCTGAAACGGATTTCACCCCTGTATCCACGGTCGTGCGTAAAAAGCCTATCCCAATCGCCAATCCAATAGCGCGATTCATGGAACTGACTGCTGTGGAAGCGGTTGAAGACGGTGCTCCTGTAAGTCGGCACCTTTTTCGTCGCCACGTTCTCTTCCCCATGCGGATACGGAGTCGCAATATTATTCTCACCAGCATTGAGCAGCACAGCCTTCACGACTTCAGGATGCCAACGGTAGAACGGGTTGGCCCTCAGGAGCCCAGCAACCATACCCGCCGTATAGGATGCAGCAGATTCGGTTCCGGTATAATAGGGGTCGTAAGGGAATGGCTCATGCGTAAACCAGTTGGTATACGTCCTCTTCTTATCTCCCTGCATATAGAAATCGGTGTAATTATAGATCTCAGGTTTGGCGGTCCCATATACGGAATAGTAGCTTTCAGAACCGAGGCAGTGCCCCATGCCCTTGTTGCAATAATGAGAGCTAAACGACGTATAGTTCGGAATTTTTTGGTCATTGGCATTGACGGCACCCACCGTAACGGCATTGACAGCATGCGCCTGCGGATTAAGCTGGCCCCTGTTGTTCCTGACCCAGTAATTGCCGGCGGCAACGATATCTATAGTACGGTTTTCATAGATGTAGTTGTCCAAATCCCTGGCCTCGGGACCATAGAACGTCGCTTCCTCCGGTGTATAGGAATCGTTCGGGCGGTTATGGATACTCATATACACCTGCGGCGTCTTGGATGCCGGATTTTGGGGCAAGGAATTGCCGACAAAGACCCTGGTATTTTCCGTAGTCGTCGCCTGAAGTATGCTGTACGTCTTGGACGCAAGCATTTCTTTTTGGTGATTGGGGAATATGTGGTCGTTCTCATCGTAAACGAGATACTTCACAACCTTGGACGGATCCAGCCTTACCGGGAAGGCATCGGCATCCATATAGATACCGACATCTCCGCATTCCTGGCACTGGCTATAACCGGAATTGTAAAGCCACCATTCTACGTCGCCCTTCTTGGCAAGATTATACTCCACCACGGAGAAATGGGTTGGACTACTGTAGTTGTAATATTGTTCCGTAAGATCAAAACCATACACATTGGATGCCGGGGCATTATTTGGATTGCCGTTATTGATAACCATGCCACTTGGCGTATAGTTCTGCACAACATTAGTGGGGATGAAGTAATTGTTGGCTTGACCCAAATACGATGACGAGCCGTTATTCAGCGTTCTATAATAGCCATATCCCTCGTATCCATTCGGATAATACTTTTTTAAATAGAACGAACAAGTATTCCCATTCTCACAGGTCTTGAGTCCCTTGGTGCTAAAAGCACCTTCCAAGGCCTCAACCCCGGTCAAGGCAGTAGAAAGTTTCTTCAGCGACTTGCCACTACGCTGCGCACCGGCATCCTGCTGGTTATCCTTTTTCATTTTGGAATAGTCCACATTCCTGTAAACCATCGGCGAATTCATCTTACTTTCATTACGGCCAAGCAGGTCATAATTTGTTGCAGCAAAGGCTGTTGCACACCCAAGCGCCACGCACAAAGCTAATTTTTCATTCATCCTTTTACTCCTGTTTTATGAACAAAATATTGTTTTTATAATTTAAATCTCAGACAAATTTGCCTAACTTACATAAATCTGTTATTTATATCATCATCATTTTTTATGACACATAATGACATTTAAAAACAATGCATTACAAAAGACATATTTTGTCCATTATGTATATTTCGACACAATACGAAATGTCATTTTTTTGCATCATGCTTTTTCATGACAAAAAGCTTTCTTTCATGTAAAGGAAATGCAACAAAAATCTCTATATAATACACTCAAACCATTCAGGCTCATACTCGCCCAACATGGATATTATTTTGTTTGTGACTGACTGAAAGAGCAGTCCAAAAACGCACGAGCGTGTGAAACGACGCTCGGAGCAAACATTATTTACGATGTAGGTTTAAAACCCGAGAACAGCTTCGGAGTATACATCACCCCGCAGTTTAATACATTACCCGAATTTCGAGAAGCCCGCAGGGACTAAAAGTCACAAGGGCTTCTCAGCGCCTTCTTTTCGCAAATCTCCGAAACATACTTCTCGCTTCAAGAACCACTCTCGTGTTTTTTGCGGAGAGCGCCATTTTGCAAAGCGAGCACTCGAACGAAGTGAATGTGCGAGCGTGCGAAACGACGCTCGGAGCAAACATTATTTACGATGTAGGTTTAAAACCCGAGAACAGCTTCGGAGATTTCGTTCGCCTCGTCGGAATAATCGTCGGCAAAGTCCGCGGTAAACTCGCCCCAGGCCTCGCTTTCGCCGCACCCTACCCCGACATCCATCGAAGACCACTTGAACACGCCGTAGACGCGTTCGAACCTTTCCATGAGTTCTTCCATGTATTCTTCAGGGAAATCCTCTTCGATATAGATGCTGCCATCCATGGCAAGCAGCTCCGTCTCGGGGAGTTCCTCAAAACGGCACTCGTACTCGTCGGTCATGACGTCGGTAACGCTATACCACTCGCCGGAATCGGCATCGGGCAGTTCCGCATCTGGGAACTTGCATACAAAATCATCCCACAGGGAAGCGAGATCATCGTATTCCCCGATAAAACGCATCAGCATCCGGTAAGCCATACGTACCCCAATCTACTTCGGTTATCACTTCTTGTCTTGCGGGACAAGGCGCTCGACTATACGGAACAAGTCGTTGTAAATATCCAAGAAGTCTTCAATCCATATCGGGTCGCGTTCGCCAATCACCTGGAAGGTCTCTTCGAGCGTATGGCGGGAATTGTACGGGCCCACAAGCGTACCCGCAGGCTGTACAAACGAACCGTGACGGTAATCGGTCGAGGCGATGCGAGCCCTGTAAGAACGGCGGAGTCGCGCAATCAGGGCGCTGCGAAGCGAAAGAAGCTCCTCGTGCGCCTCCTGGAACCTGGATTCGTCCAGCCATTTTTCCACCTCATCGATACGGCGAGATATGGCCTCGCGTTCCGTCGAGGGGACCAGCATCTTCTTCTTCGAAAGGGTCGCGCGCACCTGCACCACGACATTCCGGAGCATTTCGGCATTCCAGAACACCATGGGCGCGGCATCAGAAACAGTTCCCGACGATGCGGGCGGCTCATGCGTCGCAATCCAGCGGGAAAGCTTGTCGAGAACCATGTTCGCCTCGGGCTCGCGGTCAATCGCGATATAGTCCTCCGCACGCTCCAGGAGCGTTTCGGCATAGACCATGCGCCAATGCGGGAGCGTTCCCGACTTGCGTATGGAATCTATCGAACGGTGAACTGATTCTATGCGTTCCTGCATCAGCGGGTACTCCCCAGGCGAAGCGGAGTCACACCGATTTCCACGCGACGGTTGAGACGGCGGTGTTCCTCGGTGTCATTGGGATACTTGGGCCTGAATTCGCCGAAACCAGCCGCAAAGATGCGGTCGGATGGGAAGCCCTGGTTGATGAGGGTCTTCACCACGTTCACGGCGCGTTCGGTTGAAAGATTCCAGTTCGTATAATTCGTTGAAGAGCTGAAAGGAATATCGTCGGTAAAGCCGCTCACCATGACGACGTCACCGGTATCGAGCGCATCCAGCAAGCCCTTGCTGATTCCCTTGATAACGCCGACACCTTCCTTAGTGAGGTTTGCGCCGTTCGTCGGGAAAAGGAACGAAGCCTGGATCTGGATTTTGCCGTCTTCGAGAGCGATAAGACCCGCCTCGATGGAGGTCTGCAGGCTCTTCGCCAAAAGGGCATTGCGTTCCGTAGCAATCTTGCGCATTTCTTCTTGGCAGTTCAGCACCTCTTCCTCGGTTCGGGTAAGGTCTTCCGCCTTCTGCTCCTTCAAGGTCGCCATTGCAACGAACGCCAATATGAACAGCGATACGAGGGCTATACCGAGGTCGGTATAGGCCATCCACGGATTGCTGCCTTCTTCGCGACGCAAACGCATAGGCTAGCCCTCTGCCTTGGGATTGGAAATCTGGGCGGCGCGCTGCGTCTGTTCCAGCACTTCGAGGAGGATTTCCTGAGTCTTGACCGCATTCTCGAGGAGCACTTCGCTCGCACGCTCGTGGAACGCTTCGAGCGACTGGTTGAGGCGTTCAACAAAATTCTCTTCGTCGTCGTGTTCCGAAGTATCACCGCTGAGTTTTTCGAGAATGGTCTCGAGCGCACTGCGCAGCATTTCGAGGTTCGCGCTGAGTTCGCTCTGGTTCACGCGCATGAGTTCGGCCGTCTGCACGATGTTTCCGCCCAGGGCGTCGGTCGCTTCCTTCTCCTTCACCACACGATTGTCGATGCTTTCGGTAAGCGCCTTCTGCGCTTCGAGCAGTACCGCCGAGGTATCGGAAAGTTTCTGGAAAGCGGCAAGGATATCGGAAGAAAGCGTATTGAGTTTTTCGGCAACGGACTGCGAAAGTTCCGCAGAACCCGCCTGCGCCTTCTCCGCCACCTGGAGCGCCACATTCTTGAGAGTCTCGAGACCTTCCCTCTGGGCATCCACGTTCGAGTTCGTCTCGGCGGCAAGCTTGTCCATAAAGTTTTTCCACTGTTCGTCGGACTGCCGGACCTGATCGGAAACCGCGGCGGCGACATTCTTCGTGGCGCTTTCCATCGCCTTCTCGGTAGCCGAGGCGACACCCGAAAGGCCTTCCTTCACGCCGGAAGAGATTCCCTCCAGGCCGGAATTCAAGCCCGCAGAAATAGCATTCAGGCGTTCGTCGAGCTTGCCCGGAATAGATTCCACAGAACCGGCGAGCGACGCAATTTCCTTCTTCATCGGATTAAAGGCATCCGAGATGCTGCCGCCGATGGAATCACCCAGCTTGTCGACGGAGCCGTTCATACTGTCGAGAGTGCCGGAAAGCTTTTCACCCACCTCGGATACAATACCGTTGAGGGAAGCCTGCACAGATTCAGCGACCTTGCGGAGATTTTCTTCGACGGAATCGAAGAGGCGTCCGAGTTCATCCCTGCTTTTCTCGTTTTCGCCGGCAGATTCACCCTGCATGCTCAGAGTGAGGGCGTCGAGACGGACGACAAAGGCGTCACGGCGAGAAAGGAACATACCACGAGAAGCATTGAGCACAAGGGCCGCGAAAAGGCCACAGAGGCTAGTGCCGAAGATACCCTTCATGTTGCCAAAAAGCACCTGGATGGTATCGAGCGTGCCCTGCGTCGTAGAATTGTCGATAGCGACACCGGCCGTCGCGACAGAATACATGAGACCGAAGAACGTACCCATAAGGCCGAGCAGAATCACCGTTCCGCCCGAGCTGCGGGGAACCGCCACCGTGGAACTGTTGGAAAGGACCTCGAACGCAATCGGGGAATCGAGCCTCACTCCCTTCGAGAGCATCTCGTGCGCCTGCTTCAGGCGCTTTGCCACAATGCCGTCACCGGAGACCGAGAACTTACGGCTGCTTTCGCACGATTCGATAACGCTGTCCTCTTCGGCGATGCGCTTGAGGCTCGCGAGGAGCTTGAACTGTTCAACGATGAACACGGCGAAAATCGCCGCCATGATGATCCAGCCGAAGAGCGGAGCCCCGAAGTAGATGGCGCCCGCAATCAATACGAGCAATCCGACAACGGAGAGAACCAGAATCGAGTTAAATGCGTTCTTCATTTTTATCCTTAATTTTTAGCCTCGGCAGAGGCCGTTGTTTCAAACAAATTCAACTGACCACGGGAGAACCCGCGGAGAAAAACCGACCACTTGCTGTGGTACCATTCAATCACGTGGAGCGTCAAGTCGCGGGCATAATCGCAGAAATCGTCCGTGAAGGCAAGGAACCCGTTCTCGTAGGCATAGTGCGGGTTCCAGAAGCGACCCACGTTCCTCGCGCAGGAAGCCGCAGAGCGGTAATAGCGGGCAGGCGCCTTGGTATTGAACGCCGCCGCAAAGCGCTTCTTCGCAAGAACGTTCAAGGAACTGCGCAGGGAAACGACCATCGCGTTTTCCTTTTCGCGCAGCGACGATTCCAGGCAGGGCAACAGTTTCGAAACCGCATCGACGGCACTTTCGCCATGCCAGTACTTGCAGAGTTTTTCCTGCAACTGCATTACGCGGCCATGCATGCGCACAAACAGCGGCTCGGCATCGCTAACCAGCAGGTGGATTGTCGCGGAATAGAACGCGTTCACATCCTGCTTGTTGTTCTTCACGGCAAGCATCCAGCCCTTCTCCTCGTCATGGACCAAGAAGTCACCGCCTTCCAACAAAAGCCGCAAGACCTCTTCCGTCGAGAAACGCTGCATCCACTTGGCGCGGAACTCGTCATACAGTTTGTTCGCGTCGGCAATAATCTGCGGGAAACTCGCATCGGCAAGTTTCCAGGCGGTCTCGCTATAAGAAATCTGTTCCGAATTGCTTACCGACGGATCGAGATTGTTGAGCAAAGCGTCGAGATGTTCGTACAAGGCGATAGACCAGGTGACCATCATGGACTGGGAAAGATCCGCCACCATGGACGACCTGTTCGGGCAGGCATTCAGGCGAATGCTTGCACCAGTCATCTTTCTTATGGATCGACGGAATGATTCTTCCACATCAACCTCTTAGAAACCAGTCTCAATACGCTGCCAGATACTCCGGCTCACGCGCTTGCCTGCACCCGCCATTTCGTCGGCTTCCTTGCGGACATCCGATTCCAGGTTTCCCTTGATAGCGGAAATATCGCCGTTGTAATCACCGCCCGCTTCAAGATAGAGCCCGTAGACGTTCTCGGAAATCTTGGTATCGGCAGAAATGACCTTGCCCGCGCGGATAGAAAGCGCAAAACGGTTGCGCACGAAGTCGCAACGCGCAAGGAAAACCTCGGGGACATCATCGACCCAGAGGCCGTAGTAGTTGTTCACGAAATTCACGTTCTCGAAGATTCCGCGCGAGCGGAACACCGTATTGCGGAACGCATTCTGCACGACAAAGTTCTTTATTTCGAAGGGACGGTTCGTGGACACCAGATGGAGACCGTTCCAGCTGCCGCTTGAATCGGCGCTGCGGAATACGACCGGCTTCGCTTCCGTACCCAAGATATGGATGGAGCCGCGGAGCGTGAGTTTCGCGTATTCCCCCATGAGCACGGTAACGCCGGGTTCGACATAGAGCGTATCGGAAGAGGAAACCACGACCCCCTGTTCAAGGATATACGGACTATCCTTTTCCGTAAGGCGGATGCTGCCGTTTTCTGGATGCGGGAACGGCATCTCGCTTGCAAACGCCGCAGCAACAAGCAGCAGCGTCGTGCAAAGTGCAAATTTCAAACCGCGCGTGAACATTAGAACTCACTCCGTAACTTGATTTTCTGGAGCACATGCATATCGGGAATCACGTTGTTCGCGACAAGATCATTCACATCGACATGGCCCGAAAGATCGAGCGTCACCGACGAAACCACGCCATGAGTCATGTCGAACAGGATGGAACCCGTACCGACAACAAAGCCCTTGCTTTCCATCTGCACGTTGGCGGTAGAATCGGCCACCTCGCGGTACTTGACGTTCATCCCAATCTTCGCCATCTGGACACCGTCATGCAGATAGACTTCTTCCAGCGTAAACGACTTGTAGACCACAGTCGTCTTGTTGGTCTCGGGAATTTCGACCGAGCGTTCCCAAGTTTCACCCACCTTCACCGGATTGCCGGGGAGAATCGGCTGGACCTTCATGAACAATTTGAGCAGGTTGAGTTCCTCGGAACCCGGCTGCAAGGCGACATCTTCCACAGCAGGTTCGCTCACGGAGCCATCGGGGGCCATCTTGTACTGGAAGTGCTGCGTCAGGAGGTATTTCTCGATATAGAGGTAATCCTCGACCGTACGCTTGTCGCTCTTGTAGTCGACCGAATCAATCTTCATCTCGAAACGGCCCGAGCCGTTGTCGTAGGCCACCAGTTCGGAAAGCGTGGCCTGCACCTTGAGGTGGGTCTCCATCGCCTCGGGGACGGTGACGCCGGAATCGCTCGGGAGCATGGCGTCGATGGACGATTCCAGGAAATATTTTTGAACGGGGGCAGTCTGGGTGTTGAATGCCAAGGAAACGTCATTGCTTTCGCAAGAACACAGGAAAATCAGCGCGGCAGAGGCGGCGCAAAACTTGGTAAAACTCATACTGGAAATTTAAGTAAAAAGAAAGGATTTGAGCAGGCAAAAATGCCTTTTTAAGGCAAAAAACTAGGCTTTTGCACCCGAGTCACCTTTTTCGAGACGCATACGCTGGAAGAACGCCTTCAAGAGGCCCAGGCACTCGTCGGCGAGCAATCCACCCACAACCTCGACATCGCGCTTGAGGGCGTTATTCGTAATCACGTCGATAGTCGTGCCGCAGCCGCCGAAGCGGGTATCCGGAGAACCGTAGACTACACGGGAGACGCGGCTGTTGAGGATGGCTCCTGCGCACATCGGGCAGGGTTCGAGCGTTACATACAAAGTACAACCGTCCAGGCGCCAGTTTTCGAGTTTGCCGGCCGCCGTCCCGATGGCCAGAATCTCGGCATGGGCGGTGGCGTCCTTGAGCATCTCGATCTGGTTGTGGCCCTTCCCTATCACCAGGCCGTCTTTCACGATGACACAGCCGATAGGGATTTCCTTCTCATCGAAGGCCTTTTCCGCCTCGCGGAGCGCCATGCGCATGAATTTTTCATCTTCAGAGTTCAACATAATGCAACTCCATATTACGTCATTCTGAGGACGTGAAACGTCCGAAGAATCCAGGTCGGAACTTTCATGTCTGGATCCTTCCTCCCTGCGGTCGTCAGGATGACGCCTTCGAACAACATCCTATTTCAATCCCCGTCCATATGCGCAGTAGGAATCTTCTTGCATGTAGTCGCCGTCGTGGTAGTATGCGGCACGGGCGCGGCAACCGCCGCAACGGTCGTTGAACTTGCACTTGCCGCAGGCACCGGCATAGGCCTTGGTGCGGAGTTTCTTGAACACTTCGGCGTTCGCCCAGATTTCGTCGAAAGGCGTGTCGTGCACGTCGCCCGCCTCTTCCATCATGTAGGCGCAGGGGCGCACCTTCCCGATGGGGCTCACGATGCAGTAGTCGAGACCGGCGAGGCAACCGCGGCTGTAACGCGTCTTGATATCCAGCTGGTCCGCGATGCGGAGGAACTGCGGGGCGCAGGTGGGCTTCACGAGAATGCCGAGCGTGCGGCTCTTTTCCATAATCTTACGGAGCAGGCCCTCGTATTCGGCGACGCGCAATGCGTGACCTTCAATTTCCTTGCCGCGACCCACGGGAATGAGGAAGAAAATCTGGTGGTTCACCGCACCGATTTCCTTGACCCAGTCCATGATGTCGAAAATTTCGTTCTGGTTCCAGTCCATGATGGTCGTATGAATCTGGAACGGAAGGCCCGCCGCCTTGCAGTTCTCGATGCCCATCATCGTGAGTTCAAAAGCGTTCGGGAGGCCACGGAATTCGTTGTGGCGGTCGTGATCGATACTGTCGATGCTGATGCCCATCGCCATGGCGCCCGCCTTCTTGAGTTCAAAGGCCAAATCGTGCGTGATGAGCGTGCCGTTGGTGCCGAACACCGGACGGAGCCCCTTGCTCGAGGCATGCGCAACCAGTTCCACGATATCGGGGCGGGTCATGGGCTCGCCGCCGCTGAAAATCATGATCTTGAATCCGGCCTTGGCAATCTCGTCAATGAGCTTGAGCGCCTCGGCGGTCGTGAGTTCAGCCGCCTTGTTCTCACCCGCATCCTGGTAGCAGTGCTTGCACGTCAAGTTACACTTATTCGTCGTCATCCAAGAGACAATCATGCCATAGACCTCATTTTTTTCCCAAATATAGAAAAAGCCCAACACTAAGGCCGGGCTACACTAAAGGCTCAATCCAGATTAAAACGGAACAACCCGTCTGCAACCCATATCGGCAATATCCTTGCTGTAAACATAAACCGTATAAGGATGTCCCGGAACCAGTTCGGCTTCGCAAACAAGCAAAGCGCCATTGGGACAGCCCCTACCTGGCGTATAGATGTACTTATAGGAAGTATGCATGTTTTCATCTTCACGACAATCCATAAAGTCTTCTTCAGTCGATTCATAACACAAATGCTCGTCATGACCTTCAGCACGAGTCTCACAGGAATAGAGACCGCTATCGCCATCACCGCAAGCGGAAAGAATCATCGCAACGGCAACAACACCAAATATTTTTTTCATATACAAATCCTTTTACGTCAATCAAAATAAAAAAAGACCCGGCAAAGCCGGGCCCAATTTTTCGTCTTCAAGGTATTGATTAGAAACCGAATGACGAAGCCTGGGCGGCAAGGTCGTCACAAGACTGTTCCGCCAAACTCTCATCATAGAAATATGCGGTATAGGATATACCATCCTTTTCGCCATCACATTTCTTGACCGATTTGCCGGGGCATTCCGATCCTGCCTTTCCCGCGTCGGAGAACAGAGCGTTCACTCCATCGCAGATAGAATTGACCTTGACCTGGTCTTCCGCTTCAACGCACGTACGCAAGGCAATAATACCCGCATCAATGTTGATGTCGCAAGAATACTTCTTTACGGTCGGAGCCGTACCAGAGGAATCCTCTTCGCAGGCCGTAAAGAGCGCCGCAGCGACAAAAACGGAAGCAAGAACGACTTTTTTCATATCATTCACCTTTCAGGCTCGATTACTTCTTGGCTTCGCTCGCCTTCTTCACGTTCTTCAGGTAAATATAATCACCATAGTCATCTTCTTGGTAATAAAGCTCATCACAACTGTAGTCAAGAGCCTTGTTGGTGTAATAGTAAATCGTATAGTCCGTGTTGGTGTACTCATCATAACCAGTGCAAATCTTCTTTGCGCCACCAACGCAGCCAAAGTCCTCATAGGTACTGTAGCGATAGTTGTTGTAATCGTTACACCTACTATGGACAAAGCTCGAGCTCGCACCGGTAACGCACATGGTGCGGATGCCATAACTATTAGTAGCTTCGCAGGACGGGTCCTCAACCA
>CACXXH010000078.1:13481-14085 GCA_902771595.1 Fibrobacter succinogenes
ATAATTTTTTTCATTGTTTTTCTCCTTTTAAATTATGAAGAGTTTTTGGATGTACGTTTCGTATAGAACGAAATATAATAAAAAAAAACAGAAAAAACAAACGAGACTATACCAAAATATATTATTACACAATTATGTTTTATTTATTACATATTGTATATTTAATTAAAAAACGGCATTCAGTAGATGTTAAAGGATAAAAAAGCTATCTTTGGCACCAAAAACACTGAGGCCAACATGAATGCAAGAAGAGTCGTCATCACCGGCATGGGCGCTGTAAGCCCCGTAGGCAAGTCCGTCCCCGAACTGTGGGCAGCCATCCAGCAGGGCAAATGCGGAATCGGCCCCATCACGCAGTTCGACGCGAGCAACTGCCCGGTAAAGATTGCGGCCGAAGTCAAGGACTTCAAGCCCGAAGAGCACGGAATCGACCCGAAGGAAGCCCGCCGCATGGCCCGCTTCACGCAATTCCTGGTGGCCGCCGCAAACGAAGCCGTCAAGGACGCGAACCTCACCCGCGAACAGCTCGCCGAAGACACCACCGGCATCGTCGCCGGAAACGGCCTTGCAGGCATGGATATCCTCGACGAGACCTACAATAAAT
>CACXXH010000079.1 GCA_902771595.1 Fibrobacter succinogenes
ATCAGTTGCAAGACAAGCGATTGCTGCACAAGCTACAAGGGAAACAGCGGCAAATGCGCCAGCTACAAGAGCATACCGAAGTCCCAGTGCGCTGTCTACAACACCGGCACAAGGACATGCACGCAAACGGTTGAAAGCCCTTAAGGTCAGTTTTCCCGGAAAATAGTTTCCGCGTTCGTACTCGACAGCACGCGGTTGTATATGATGCGCTTGCCCTTCGTGCCGTCGGTAGCGCAAATGCGGTCAAATGGAGGTTTGAGCATCGAGGCCACGAGATGAGCCGCGACGGATTCCGCGAACACGGGGCGGATTCTCGCCGGCAGTATCGCTAAATACTTACCGAAAATCTTCTGCATAAGTTCTTCGCCGAATCGCTTGTCCTTGTGCATGCCGAGCAGTAACGACGGCCGCACGAGCGTGAGCGCCTCGAAGTTCATCATCGTGAGGCCTTCCTCGAGCATTCCCTTCAGGCGGTTATAGAAGAACGGCGAATGCGTATTCGCGCCCTGCGCACTCACGCACAAGAAATGCCTCACGCCCGCCTTCTTCGCGACGGCCGCAAGCGATAGCGGGAGCCTCACATCGATTTTCTCCTGCGCGGGCTTGCTACCCGCCTGCTTGATGGTCGTGCCGAGGCAGCATATCGCAGCATCAAGGCCCGCAAACTTCTCGCGCAATGTATCCACATGTTCAAAGTTAACCACCTCGAAGTCGATTTTCGCGGCACCTTCCAGGATTCCCGTTTCGGCGGGCTCGGGCACGCGGCGAACCGGGCAGTACACATGCTCCACCTGGTCAAGGCGCACCAGGAGTTTCAAGACATTTTTTCCGATAAGGCCGGTCGAACCGAAAAGCGCAACTTTCATACTGTAAATTTAGTCCTTTACGCAGCGGATTGAGTTTCCAAAACCCCGTCCCCTATAATTAAAATAAGGAGCATTATCAGCATCGACCAAATTCATCTCGCAAAGTTCCTTGTTCACATTTTCCGTAGAACCCCAAAAGCCTGTACCAACAGTCTCTTCAGAGAATCCTTCATCATCCCCCTTGGTTCCCCCATCGAACCAAGTACCGGCAGGCAGAGCCGAAAAACCGAAAGCATCCGAACCATTGCCACCGTCATTCCAACCGCTTTTCGATTTCAATTTCTCGCCCGCAATTTTTTCGCCACCGACAGTCTTTATCAAGACCTTGAATTCATCCATACTGGGCAGGTGCCAACCCGCAGGACACGCCCTCAACGCAGCATCCCTCGTGTAAAGGCGACCATATTTTTTGCAGTTGCTAGTGTCATTGTTGTAACAATAGCTTTCCGCTATTTCGTAGTTCAGGTTCTCAGCCATCCAGATCTGCGAACCAATTTGCACAGTCTTGTACGTCTTGCCATCGCGCGGATCCTTCAATACATTCTGCGCCCCGTCGCACCCGACAAGAGCAACCGCCATCAGCGCAATCAAGATGAAAACTAGCACTCGCCCCACTGCTAGTCCTTTACGCAGCGGACAGAATAGCCGTTATCTTTATCGCCATATTCTAGGCCAATTCCGCCATACTTGTATTCAAAAGAGGCGAGATGCACTTTTCCTCCTTTATTCCTGCTTATAAACACCTCCGAGGACGTCCAGAAAAGCGCCTGTTCACCCTCGCCTCGGTAATCGCTATGTTTTTTCGATTCATACTTTTCATCAGCATGCAAGTAATGAATCTCTCTCAGAAGATTAAGAATTGCCTTACTATTTAGCCTGTCGCTCACCCTGAATCCCGTCGGTAGCACAGAGAACCCGAACAAATCCGTTCCCTTCCGTTCGCTTCCGCACCTCAAAAGAATCTTGCACATCGGTCCCGACGAGTCGACCACACTTTTCCATCCCGTCCTGGATTTGAGCATGTCGGCGGAAACCGAATCATTGTACACTTCATGGCTCAGTTCTATTTTCAAGTCCAGAATTTCCTTATAGCTCGGCAGATGCCAACCGGCTGGGCAGGCATCCGTTGCTGGCTCCCATTTATAAAGGCGGCCATACTGGAAACAGGTCAGTTCGTCATCATCGTAGCAATAGCTTTCTTCCGTCCTGTAATTCAGGTTTTCCGCCATCCACGTCTGCTTGCCTATGACAACCGTCCTGTATTTTTGCCCGTCACGTTCATCCGTCATAATCCCACTGCGATAATCCGTCACGTTATAATCCGTTACAAGTCTAAAATCATCCATCTTAAATTTTACCGCATTTTCAACTTTTGCAGGCGACGGTTCCTTGGTCTTTTTAGCAGGTTTGTCCTTGAAGCAACGGACGGCACACCAATCCGGACCTTCAAAGAGGTCATCTTCGGTATAGAAAGAGTTGTAGCTCGCCTCATCCATCATATTCTCAATTGTCATGGCATACTTGAAATTGCTTTCAGAATCAAACCCGTCAGAACTCCAGAAGCACGCATTCTCGCCGCGATCGCTTTCGGGCAAGGCGGTAAACGAAAATGCATCTATGCCATTGCCGTCCGTCATTATGCTTTTCCTTCTAGTTCTTATCGGTTTTGTACTCACATAATGGTCGCTTTCCCAAACATGCCAATGCCATCCTGTCCTGGATTTTAGCATTTTGGCAGCGGTCGATGACCCGCCTACATTTTCAAACAACGTAAAGAACTCTTTCATTTTCGGCAAGCGCCATCCTGACGGGCAAGCGTCTTTTGCCGCCCCCCAAGTGTAGAGGCGCCCGTACTTGTCGCAATTACTCGTGCTATCTTCGTAGCAAGCGCTACCATCTGCCTCGTAATTCAGGTTTTCCGCCATCCACGTCTGGTCGCCAATAGTGACCGTCCTGTAGGTCAAACCATCACGAAAGTCCTTTATATGCCCATTACGGTAATCCGGCATAATATAATCCGGAATAAACTTGACGAACCCTTTGTCTTTCTTGAAAGAAAAAGGCTCCGCAGATTCATCCTTGACACAGCGAACGTTATACCAGGAATCGCTAATCCTCGGCAGGCTACCTGCATAGTTTATAAACACACTGTCGCTATAATAACTCAGGCTTACATAGTATATAAAGTTGTCATCTCCCTCGGAAATCCAGAAGTTCGCGTCCCAGCTCCTCCTGATATCGGGACTGGCAGAGAACGAGAACGCATCCGTGCCGTTGCCAGCCGATTCCTTGCCCGACATGTCGCGCCAACCATGTTTTGACTTGAGCATTTTCCCTGCGACCGACTTCCCGCCCACGGCTTCGAACAACGTCTCAAATTCGCTTTTACTCGGAAGATGCCAGCCCGCAGGACATGCGATCATTGCACTTTTCCATTCGTACAGCTGCCCTTCCCTGGCGCAAGCAGCATAATCGCCCCCATAGCAACGGCTATAGTCTGCTTCGTAATTCAGGTTCTCCGCCATCCACGTCTGCGAGCCGATTGTGGCTGTCTTGTAGACGTGGCCATCACGCAAATCCATGAACGAGCCCGTCACGGCAGAATTTGCCGTCACCGCAGCAACCGCCATCAGCGCAATCAAGATGAAAGGCAACCTCTTCGACATGTTTTAAATATATGATTTATGCCTTCAAAAAAATTTTTCACACCTCAAATTCCTACTGATAAATCACTGATTTAAGCGATTAATCACCCAATTACAAAATCCGCTGTTGCCGTTTTTCGTTCAAAATCAACGTTTCCAGGCTTGGCACGATTCTTGCAAATATATAAGAAGAATTTTTCACCTTTCAACTATTGACAATATGTCAAATCTGGTATATATTTTATGAGTCCGAAAAACAAACCTATAGTCTGGCTGCACGAGCAGCCACAAACGCCACCACTATCTCAAAAAGCGAGGATAGAAACAGGATATTTACTACGGTTGCTGCAGTCGGGGATAACTTTGTCGCTACCACAAAGCCGTCCGATGCCTTCCATAGGAACTCACTGCCATGAACTTCGAATTCGAGACGAAAACAAAATTTGGCGCTTATTTTATCGCATAGACACGGATGCAATAATCGTGATTCTATGGACAGAAAAGAAGACCGTAAAAACTCCCGACGAGGTGATAGACCTATGTCGCAAGCGATTGAAATCTTACGATGCGGAGGACTGATTTATGGATAAGCTGAAGAAAGAAAGATTGAAGAAGAAGGGTTGGAAAATCGGGGACGTGGACGAATATCTCGGGCTAAGCCCCGCCGAAATGGCGATTGTCGAGATGAAGGCCGCCCTAGCAAAGGCGCTCATCGCCAAGCGGAAGGCTTGTGGCGAAACACAGGTCTCCGCCGCAATCCTTGCGAAGACGAGCCAGTCACGATACGCGAAGGTGGAACATGCCGATTCGAGCGTCTCGCTGGAACTGATGATCAAGATGTTCTTTGCCCTAGGGGCAACCAAGAAGGAACTGATTAGGACGCTATCGGCGTAGATTTCTATCTTTTTCACCATGGCTTTCTTCACGAGATCGAACCTTGACGACCTGCGGCGCGAAGCGGACCAGCTTTCCATCTGCGTCGAGCATTTCCTGTACGCCTCCGAAATCGTACCCGAGTGGGACGAGAAGACGAAGGGCTTCTACGACAACTGCATCGAGAAATGCAACGGCCGGCTCAAGGCAATCCACTTCCTGATGGAAAACATCCGCACGCAGAAAGAATCGGCCCCAGAATCCGAGGAACCCGACAAATCGAATGACTAAACTTTCGGAAATAAGGCTTACGAAGTTTGGCTGGTTCCTTACAATCGGTTGCTTATTTCCCATAGTTTTTTTTATTCTTGCTCCATTTCTCCTATGGGGTTTATTAGAACTTAATGCTATTTGGGAAGCCAAGTGGACTTCCTTTTCGTTTGAAAAAAAGACGTATTGGGTTGACAACGTGTTTGGGTTTATGGGGGTGGAAGAAATAGCAATAGAAAACGAAAACACCTTCACCCTATTTGGAGCTTCAGATTCAGTCTCGAGAGATGAACGCCACCCGATAGCCATGCGGACGACAGATGGCGGTAAAAATTGGAAAACAACAAAAGATTCCATAAACTTTCGTTACTCCCAATTTTTTCACAGGGGCGACAGCGTTTTCATGGTTCGCTATCTAGATACAAAGTATAGAGGAGAGCATCCCGTTTATGTTTCTACTGGCGATTACAAGAAATGGGAATATTTCGGGAATACTGAATACTCAGGTCTTGGGTACGCAAGAGTGAAACAAGAAGACTCTTCTTTTGAAGGGAAATCGTTCTTGCTAGAAAAAGAAAACATGACTGACCATATTTTTGAAGTCGATTGCCAAAGTTCGGGAAAAAAATACGCCCAAAATGACGAGAACTGGATTATCTGTGGATACGACAAACCTTCTTCATCGATTCATGAAGTCCGTATTCTGCATAAACTCAATGGCGAGTACAAGATACACAGCTCTTTCCCGAACAAGTGGCATATCTTCACAACCATTGGAATGAATCCACGCGACTTCTATGTCGAAGACAATTTGTTTGTAGGACTCCTGAAATTCCAAGTGGGCGACGCTGGCGTGGACTGTCTCCACTACTTGTACTATAGTACTGACGGCGGAAAATCATGGCACAACAGGAAACTTCCGCGTTTTTCAGAAGAACGCCTGCTGGTCACCGAGGACAAGATTCTCATTCTTGGCTTAGACGAATACTCGCGAAAAGACCGGATATATGTTTCCATTCTCACAATGCCGAGACCCAAAAGATAGATGCATAAAATAACTACAGCTATTGCGATTTTGGCTCTGGCGTGTTCCGCATATTCGTGGGATGACACCTTCCCTGTTTACGTGAACATTACGAAAAAGCACATGGACATTGGCGCCATGGGCGGCCACATGCCTGATATTTTCTATACAACACTGCTGGATCGTTATGGTTCGCGCTATGTCGTTCTGCACAAGGAAGACGAGGATGACCCCGGCCGCATCGTGTGGGCCTTGTATTCCGAAAATAACGGCATGTTGGACAGCGTGATTGTCGATGAAAAAGGCAATCCCTACAAGTCGGTTGGCGATGGTGCTGACGGAAGGATTCCGCCCCCATTAGAAGAAAAACTGAAGCATCGTCATTTGGAAAATGTTGTTGTCGCACCCTTGTCCGTTTTTGACGCAATTGCCGTTGACTTGGAGAATTGCAATAGCGATCATTGCCCGTTGTGCGATCACACCATGGTTACTTTTGTCTTGGAACTCGATAGTGATAGAAAAAGTTTTATTCGACGCCTTCAGTCCTATGAGCCTCTATTGCAACGGGCGCGCAAGGCAGGATTCTCAGTCTTTAATTTTGCCTTACTTTGCGGTGAAATGTCTTGCGGCGATTTGACGCTCTTTCAGGAGATGTTCAATTCTGTTGGTCTAGAAATGCCTCCACCTCCCAAAAGCAAGAAACTTACCCAACCTCCCAGCACAGGTGGCGACGTATTAAGGCCTTTAAAAAATACCGACAAAGACTTTGATAAAGTGCTAAAAGAAGTGCTAAAAGAAATTGAAAAACTCGGCACAACCAAGGTGAAGCGAAAAAAGCGCTGAACTCCCCCTCCTTTGCCCCCATCGTCAAGATTTCGGCCGCTCATACCAATAATCTAGTACGACATCTCCGTTTTTAAGCCACCAATCCCAAGCTTCATTTCTATTGGCTGATTGGGTTTGCTTTTTTGTTTTTTCGTCAGAATTATCGCTAGATCTATATAATACGCTCACGACTGGCTTCCCGACTTCATCCCACTTTTTCCAGCCGGTTAGATGTACATCCATTTTACAAGAATCATTTCTTCTCAACAATCCGTTTTTATCCCACTCCTTCCAAGCTCCATCCGGTTTGCCCGATTTATAAGCGCCTTCAAAACCCAACTGGCCATCGGCATACCAGACTTTCCACACACCGTCCTTTTTGTGAGACCTGTAATTCCCTTCAAACACCAGTTTTCCATTGCTATACCATCCCCTCCACACGCCCTCACCTTGACCCGCTTTATAGGACTTTTCCACTTTCAGCAATCCATTTTCATATCGGGTTCTCCATATGCCGTCTTTACGGTCAGATACAAAATTTCCCTCTTTTTTCAATTGACCATTTTCGTACCATTCTTTCCAAATACCGACCTTCTTTCCTGATTCATAAGTTCCTTCTTCTTTCAATTGCCCATTTGCATACCATTCTTTCCAGACTCCGACACGATCATCCGACTTGTATTTTCCCATTTCCTTCAGTTGACCATTCTCATGCCACTCTTTCATAACACCATCAAGCTCATTAGATTTAAAATTCGTTTCTTCCTTCAATTGCCCATTTGCATACCATTCTTTCCAGACACCTATTCGTTCATCCAATCTGTATAATCTTTTTTCCCTCAGCTGACCATTCTCATACCACATCTTCCAAGTGCCATCAAACCCACTCGGTTTATAACAAATTTCTTCTTTCAGCTGACCATTGGCGAACCACTTTCTCCAGACACCTATTTCTTTACTGGACTTGTATCTTCCCATTTCCTTCAGTTGACCATTCTCATACCAAGTTTTTCCCAAGCCGTCTTCTGCTCCGGCTTTGTAATGTTTTTTCTCCTTTATTTGCCCGTTCTTATACCAAACCTTGCTATTGCCATCAAGCTTACCTGATTTATAATAAAGTTCCTCCTCTATTTGTCCATTCTCATACCACTCTTTCCAAACACCGACCTTATCTCCTGATTCATAAGTTCCTTCTCCTTTCAATTGTCCATTTTCATGCCAAAATTTCCATGTACCATCTGCTTCACCCGATTTATAATAAGATTCTCTTTCTAGCTGTCCATTCTCATACCATGTTTTCCACAAGCCGTCTTTTACTCCGGTTTTGTAATGCTTTTCCTCCTTTATTTGCCCGTTTTCGTACCAAGCTTTCCAAATACCATCATACTTACCCGATTTATAATAAAATTCTCTTTCTAGCTGTCCATTGTCATACCACTCTTTCCCCGAACCATCTCCGACAAGATCTTGTTCAAATTCTCCCGTCTCAATAAAATGCATAAAATCACTTAAGGATTTTTTTTGAAAAAGATCAAGAATTCCATGTAACGGACGATTTTTTTTCGGCAAAAGCCAAAGACTATCCCTGCCTTCAGAAAAATTTTCTTCCCATTTAGGATTACCATTTAGATACCAGCTTTTATAGGAAAAGATTTTCCCTTTCCTGTAATCGATCAACTCTTTTTGTTGACCGTTTTCGTACCAGGTTCGCCAGATGCCGTCTTTCTTTTCGGACTTATAAGGGCCTTCCGTTGCCTGCTGTCCATTTGCAAACCATTCTTTCAAGACATAGCCTTGCGTATCGGATTCATAATACTTTTCCGATTCCAGCTGTCCCGCATCGTTCCATCTTTTCCAGGCGCCCTCTTTCTTGCCTGCTTTATATGCGCCCTCAAATTCCAGTACGCCATTTGCATACCAGCTTTTCCAGACACCATCCGGCTTATCATCCTTATATAACCCCTCTTCCTTTTTCTTCCCGTTCAGGTACCAGAAGGTATATATCCCCTCTTTTACAAAAAGGTCCGAATCTTCTATTTTCCGATACGTTGTTCTGGATTTCAACTTGCCTTTGCTGTAATATTCTTCGCGTTTCTCAAAACCGTCGTTGCAGGCGGCGAGGAAGAATGCAACGACAACAATTAAAGCAATGGGGAAAGATATTTTGAATTTCATAGCTATACTCGTTTATTTTAAAATAACACTTTAATCCTTCAAAAAACAACACCAAAACCCCTCTTTTAGCCCCTTTTTCCCCCGCTTTCATTAAAATCCTTTTACATACGGGCAAGTTTTTCTAGATTTTAGCCCTGTAAGGACTTCGGGTCACCCGAATCAGATTATAAACCATAAACCCATAGGCTTAGTCATGGCAAAAGCAATCAAGAAAGCAGAAGAAGTCGAAGTGCTCGGCACCGATGCGGAATCTTTCCGCAAGGCGTTCACCGACCACATCCACCACACGCTCGCCCGTAACAAGATGACCGTGACCGACCACGAGAAGTTCCTCGCCGTCGCTTACGCCGTCCGCGACCGCCTCGTCGACCGCTGGATCAAGACGCAGAACACCTATTACGAGAAAGACGTCAAGCGCGTCTACTACCTCTCCCTCGAATTCCTCATCGGCCGTACGCTCGGCAACTCCGTGCTAAACCTCGATGTCGAAAGCGCCGTTACCGAAGCGCTCGACGAAATCGGCATGACGCTCGAAGAACTCCGCGAACAGGAAGTCGACGCGGGTCTCGGTAACGGTGGCCTCGGCCGCCTCGCCGCCTGCTTCCTCGATTCCATGGCCACGCTCGAACTGCCGGCCACCGGTATGGGTATCCGCTACGAATACGGTATGTTCAGCCAGAAGATCGTGAACGGCGAACAGGAAGAACAGCCGGATAACTGGCTGCGCCTCCCGAACCCCTGGGAAATCGCCCGCCCGGCCAACGCCATCAAGGTCCCGTTCTACGGCTACGTGGTAAGCTGGATGGACGACAAGGGCAGGCTCCACAACCGCTGGGAAACGAAGGACTACGTGCTCGCCCTCCCGTACGATACTCCGATTCCGGGCTACAAGAACAACACCGTGAACAACCTGCGCCTCTGGAGCGCGAAGTCCACCGACGACTTCGGCCTCAGCTACTTCAACAACGGCGACTACATCGCCGCCGTGCAGGACATGGAACTCTCCGAAACGATTTCCAAGGTGCTGTACCCGAACGATTCCTCCATGAACGGCAAGGAACTGCGCCTCAAGCAGCAGTACTTCCTGTGCTCTGCCTCCCTGCAAGACATTATCCGCCGCTTCAAGAAGCTGCACAACAACGACTGGAAGCTCTTCCCCGAGAAGGTCGCCATCCAGCTGAACGATACGCACCCAGCCATCTCGATTGCCGAAATGATGCGCATCCTCCTCGACATCGAGGACATGGAATGGGACGAAGCCTGGGACATCGTCACCAAGACGTTCGCCTACACGAACCACACCCTGATGCCGGAAGCCCTCGAAAAGTGGCCCGTCAGCCTCTTCGAAAAGCTCCTCCCGCGTCACCTCCAGATCATCTACGAAATCAACGCCCGCTTCCTGCGCATGGTCAGCATGAAGTGGCCCGGCGACAATGCCCGCCTCGCCCGCATGAGCCTTATCGAAGAAGGCGGCTGCAAGATGGTCCGCATGGCCTACCTCTCCATCGTGGGTTCGTTCGCCGTGAACGGCGTGGCCGCCCTCCACAGCGACCTCCTGAAGACGACGCTCTTCAAGGACTTCTACGAACTGTGGCCCGAAAAGTTCAACAACAAGACGAACGGCGTGACGCCGCGTCGCTGGGTCCGCAAGGCTAACCCCGCCATGTCGAGCCTCATCTCTTCCAAGATTGGCGAAAGCTGGGTCAAGGACCTCGATGACTTGCGCAAGCTCGAAAAGTTCGCGAAGGACGCCGAATTCCAGAAGGCCTTCATGGCCGTCAAGAAGCAGAACAAGGAACGCCTCGCCAAGTACCTCAAGGAAACGCAGGGCGTGGACCTCGACACCGACATGTTCTTCGACGTGCAGGTGAAGCGCATCCACGAATACAAGCGCCAGCTTTTGAACATCCTCCACGCCATCCACCTGTACATCCAGCTGAAGGACGGCAAGGAAATCATGCCGCGCACCATCATGATCGGCGGTAAGTCCGCTCCGGGTTACTGGATGGCCAAGCAGATCATCCGCCTCGCGAACGCCGTGGCCGCCATCATCGACGCCGACCCGGTTTGCAAGGGCAAGCTCAAGATGGTGTTCCTCGAGAACTACCGCGTGTCCTTCGCCGAGAAGATCATCCCGGCGGCTGACCTCTCCGAACAGATTTCTACCGCGGGCACCGAAGCCTCGGGTACCGGCAACATGAAGTTCGCCCTCAACGGCGCGCTCACCATCGGCACGCTTGACGGCGCCAACGTGGAAATGAAGGAAGAAGTCGGCGACGAGAACATCTTTATCTTCGGTCTCACCGTCGAAGAAGTCACCGACCTGCTCGCCAAGGGCTACCGTCCGCGCGACTTCTACGAAAAGGACGACGACCTGCGCCGCGTTATCGACCTCATCGGTTCCGGCTTCTTCAGCCCCGACCGTCCGGACCTGTTCAAGCACATCGCCGAAAAGCTCCTCACCCACGACCCGTACATGCTCTGCGCGGACTTCCGCAGCTACGTGGACATGCAGGCCAAGGTGGCGAAGGAATACCAGAACAAGAAGACCTGGGCAGAGAAGGCCATCCTCAACGTGGCCCGCATGGGCAAGTTCAGTTCCGACCGTACCATCAAGCAGTACGCCGAAGAAATCTGGAACGCCAAGCCGTGCAGCATCAAGCTGTAATCTAGTCAATGGTCATTAGCCAATAGTTGTTGGCAACGACAAAGCCTTTAAACCCCGCGATGAATGTCGCGGGGCTTTTTTGGAGTCAAACCGCCATTTACTACATTTCGCATCATGAAGAAAATCGCATTTCAGGGCCGTCGCGGGGCCTATAGCGAAAGCGCCGCCTACCACCTGTTCGGAAACGACATCGAGGTCGTCCCGATGGACACGTTCGAACAGATTTTCCAGGGCATCGAAACCGGTGCCGTGGACGGCGGAGCTATTCCCATCGAAAACTCCACCGCGGGTTCCATCTACGACAACTACGACTTGCTGTACAAGTGGCGCCACCCCATCGTGGGCGAAGTCAAGCTCCAGATTTCGCACAGCCTGTGCGCCCTGCCCGGAACAAAGCTCGAAGACTTGAAAGAAGTACTGAGCCACCCGCAGGGCCTTGCGCAGTGCAGCCGCTTCTTCGGGCGCAACCCGAAAATCAAAAGTACCGCATTCTATGATACAGCGGGAAGCGCCGAAGAAATCGCGAAGCGTGGCGATAAAACCGTAGGCGCGATCGCGAGCGCCTACGCCGGCAAGTTCTACGGCCTGGATATTCTGGCCGAAGGAATCGAGAACTTGCCGGGGGTGAACTTCACCCGGTTTTACGCCATCCAGAAGACGGCGAACCCGCTCCCCGAAACTGGCAAAATCAAGACGACGCTGCTGTTCATGTTGAGCGATTCCGGAAAGTCCGGCGCATTGCATGCCGCCCTCGGGTGTTTCGCAAAGCGCGACCTGAACCTCACCCGCATCGAGAGCCGCCCGCATCCCGACCGCCCGTGGGAATACATATTCCACCTTTCCTTCGAAGGGAGCCCGAAAGACGCGACCGTCATCGAGGCACTCGAGGAACTGCAGTCCTACTGCGACTTCGTGTACCGCCTCGGGAGTTTCCGCGAAGGCACTACAGAGAAACTGAGTTATTAATTGATAATTGATGATGGATGATTGATAATTGGAGCAATTATGGCTTACGAACGTACCGACCGCAAATTCAACGAATACCGCAACCTCAAGATGACCACCGGGTTCATCTCTAGCGCCGACGGCTCCGTCCTCATCGAGATGGGACGCACCCGCGTCATCTGCAACGCCACCCTCCTGCCGAAAGTCCCCGACTGGCTCGCCGGCCGCGGCACCGGATGGATTACCGCCGAATACAGCCTGCTCCCGCAGAGCACGGGCAAGCGCGTGGAACGCGAGCGCAAGGGCGCGAGCGGCCGTACGCAAGAAATCCAGCGCCTGGTGGGCCGCTCGCTTCGCGGCGCAGCCGACCTGGCAGCACTCGGCGAGAACGCAATCGTGGTCGACTGCGACGTGATCGAAGCCGACGGCGGCACGCGTACCGCAAGCATCATCGGCGGCTTCGTGGCCCTTGCGCTCGCGCTCAAGAAAATCAAGGAACGCCTCGGCAT
>CACXXH010000080.1 GCA_902771595.1 Fibrobacter succinogenes
GCACGTTTCAATTTCGACAAGATGCATGCGAAGATGCTGCCGGCGCTGCTGGCTACCGACCTCGCCGATCTTCTGGTCGAATCCGGCGTGCCGTTCCGCGACGCCCACCACGTGGTCGGTAGCCTGGTCGGCGAAGCCGCCCGCCAAGGCCTCGAATTCACGGACCTGAGTGACGAGGCCTGGGCAAGCGCCGGTGTCCCGAACGTGAAACAGATGAAGAAGACGCTCACCTTCGAATACAGCGTTTCCCGCCGTAACATCGAAGGCGGTACCGGTCCCAAGTCTGTGAAGCAGCAGTTCGTGAAGGCTGCCGCCATTCTCAAGCAGTTCAAGAAGTAATTGAGTAATTGCCCATGCGTCTGCTGACGTCAGGGTGACGATGGAAAAGAAAAAGCCCCCGAAAGGGGGCTTTTCTAATGGCTTGTCGCCAGTGAAGACTAGTTGTCTTCGAGTTCGGCGAGATCTTCTTCCGCTTCCTTCAGGTCGGCGGCGTCCGGTCCTTCGAAATCCTCGTCATCCGCCTCGTCCAGCGAATCACCGCCCATCGAACCAAGCGTGTATTCGACCTTGCGGGCTTCCTTGGACTGACCGAGCTTGAGGATGGCGGCACATTCCTCGCAGTAACCGAGATGCTTGTCGACCCAGAATTCCGGGGAAACGAGATTGCGGTTGCAGCGGGTGCACATCTGCGTGGCGGCCTCGCGCGTGAACGCGGCATTCTGTTCCTCGAGTTCCTTGAGGATGCGTTCCGTCAGTTCTTCCTGCGTTTCTTCGGCGAGAGAAAGCTTGTGACGGATAGACATCGTCGGCTTCCTTTCGAGCTTCGCATCGGAAGAAACCTTCTTCTGGTTGACGCGTTCGGCCTCTTCGTTCACCTCGGTGAACATGATGGTCTTCGAGAGCTTCTTGCCACCCTGCAAAAGGATTGCGAACGGAACAAACTTCTTGTTGTTACCCGCGGAAGCAGCCTTTTCGGCAACCGCCGGTTCTTCGGCTTCCACAACTACGGGCTTCGGTTCGGGAGCGGCCTGCACTGCCGGTGCTTCCTTCTCGGGAGCTACGGCCTTGGGCTTCTCGACAATTTTTTCCACGGGCTTTTCAACCGGCTTCACGCTCACCTTTTCGGGAGCCTTGACCGCCTTAGCAGGAGCCTTGGTTTCGACCGGCTTTGCGGCAGAAGTCTTCACATCGTTCTTCTTAGCTGCACTGGCCTGCGGCTTTACAGGAGCCGGCTTGGCTGCGGGCTTCTTGGCAGGAGCGGGCTTTGCAGCAGGCTTCTTCGCGGGAGCCTTTGCCGGAGCGGGCTTCTTAGCGGGAGCCGGCTTGGCTGCGGGCTTCTTGGCAGGAGCGGCCTTTGCAGCAGGCTTCTTCGCAGGAGCCGCGGGCTTCTTGACAGCAGCCTTCGCAGCCGGTTTCTTTGCGCTAGTGGCTTTCTTTGAACTCATAGATTACTTCTTTTCCACGATAGTTATGTTTAAAATGGGGTCGAAAGGTTCGATACGGCAGACGACGTCCAGCCCCTGAAGAACCTTCCCGAAAACAGTGTGCTTTCCATCCAAGTGAGGCTGGGGCATCTGCGTGATGAAGAACTGCGAGCCGCCCGTGTTCGGGCCGCGGTTCGCCATGGAAATCACGCCTGCTTCATGTTTCAAATCATTCTTTTCGTCATCGATGGTATAGCCCGGACCGCCCGAGCCATTCCCTTCGGGATCACCACCCTGAATCATGAAGCCATTGATGACGCGGTGGAACATGAGCCCGTTGTAGAAGCCCTTGTTCGCAAGTTCGACGAAATTCGCGACCGTATTCGGGGCTGCCTTGAAGTCGAGGTCGACGACGATGACACCTTCGTGCGTAGTGATAGTCGCCTCGATTGATTTGATACCCGTATAATCTTTGTTGAAGACTTTTCCTTCGGCAAAGCACAAACAAGACATGCCGACAATAGACAGTATGAACGAAATTTTCTTTAGCACTGTAACACTTCCAATATAGTTATCGTGAAAGATTCCTGGAATGTCAAGAGAATATAGTTATTTTTTCGGGCTTTGTCGCCCAGCGATTCAAAAAATGGCGCAGGATTTCTATATTTGCACTCGTTAAAAAACAAACGATTAAAGATTCTATGCCGCAAAACGACAATATCCGAAATTTCAGCATTATCGCCCACATTGACCACGGCAAATCCACGCTCGCCGACCGCATGATCGAGTTGACCAGGACCGTCGCGAAGAACGAGATGACGAACCAGCTGCTGGACGACATGGACCTCGAACGCGAGAGGGGCATCACCATCAAGGCGCACGCCATCCGCATGGTCTACGAAAAGGACGGCAAGGAATACATCCTGAACATGATCGATACCCCGGGGCACGTCGACTTCACGTACGAAGTGAGCCGCTCGCTCGCCGCATGCGAAGGGGCAATCCTCGTGGTGGACGCGAGTCAGGGCATCGAGGCGCAGACGCTTTCGAACCTCTACCTCGCCATCGAAAACGACCTGACCGTCATCCCGGTGCTCAACAAGGTGGACCTGCCGGGCGCACAACCCGACCATATCGCCGAACTCGTGGGCGACCTCCTGGGCTACGACCCCGAGAAGATTCCCCGCATTTCAGCAAAGACGGGCCTCAACGTGGAGCAGGTGCTCGACAAGATCGTCGACGAGATTCCCGCCCCCACAGGTGACAGCGGCAAGCCGCTCAAGGCCCTTATTTTCGACTCGGTGTACGACTCCTACCGCGGCGTCATCAACTACATCCGCATCGTGGAAGGCACCCTCAGGGCCGGCATGAAGATCAAGATGATGAAGACCGGCGCCGAATACATGGTGACCGAAGTCGGTACATTCAGCATGCGCCGCGACCCGCGCGAAGAACTCTCCGAAGGCATGGTGGGCTACGTGCTCGCGAACGTGAAGACCATCAGCGACGTGAAAATCGGTGACACGCTCACCGACGCCGCGAACCCGGCCACCGAGCCGCTCCCGGGCTACAAAGACATCTTGCCGATGATCTATTCCGGCATCTACCCCATCAACCCGGAAGACTACAAGGACCTGCGCGAAGCCCTCGAGAAGCTCCGCCTGAACGATTCCGCCCTGAGCTGGGAACCGGAAACCTCCGAAGCGCTCGGATTCGGCTTCCGCACCGGCTTCCTCGGACTCCTGCACATGGAAATCGTGCAGGAACGCCTCGACCGCGAATTCAACGTCGACATCATCACGACCGTCCCGAACGTGGAATACCACGTGTACATGAGCGACGGCACGATGGTGAAAATCGAAAGCCCCTCCAAGCTCCCCGACGCGAGCCGCTACGACCACATCGAAGAACCGTACGTGAAGGCGCAGATTTTCACGCCCAAGGAATACGTGGGCGCGCTCATGACGCTCTGCGACGAAAAGCGCGGCGAATTCGAAACCATGGAATACATCGACGAGGCGAAGGTCATCCTCAAATACGACCTGCCGCTCGCCGAAATCATGTTCGACTTCTACGACCGCCTCAAGTCCGTGAGCCGCGGTTATGCGGGCCTCGATTACGCCCCGAGCGAATACCGCAGGAACAACCTGGTGAAGCTCGACATCCTCCTGAACGGCGACCCGGTGGACGCGTTCTCCGTGATTATCCACAGGGACAAGGCGCACACCTACGCGAACGCCATCTGCGTGAAGCTCAAGGACCTCATTCCGCGCCAGCAGTTCGACGTCGCCATCCAGGGCGCTATCGGCGGAAAGATTATCAGCCGCTCTACCGTGAAGGCCGTGCGCAAGGACGTGCTCGCCAAGTGCTACGGCGGTGACATCACCCGTAAGCGCAAGCTCCTCGAAAAGCAGAAGGAAGGCAAGAAGCGCATGAAGAGCATCGGTTCCGTGGAAGTGCCGCAGAAGGCGTTCCTCGCCGTGCTCTCGCTCTCCGACGATTCCAACAGCAGCGGCGAGTAACCGGATCAACCTATGGCGAACCTGAAGCGAAAAGTACGTTCCCTGCAGTGGAAGAATTCCAAGGCATGCATCGTCGTGCTCGTGCTCGGGATTATCGCCAGCCTCGCGCTCGCCATCGCAGTCCGCTTCTACGCGCTCGAGCCCGTGCAGCTCCACGATTCATCGATGTTCCCGCGCCACAAGGAAAAAGAAATCCTGTGGATGTGCAAACTCCCCCAATGCGTCGAGAAGATTAAATACGACGAGACCGTCTGGGCCACACTCCGCAACGGAGAAAGCGTTGTTCGCAAGGTAATCGGCCTCCCCGGCGACCGCCTCGATTTTTCCGACAACGGCAAGGTCAGGACTCCGCACGGCAGGTTCCGTTGGAAAGAAGAAACAGCCTTCATCCAGAGCAGGCAGCTGCATATCCCCCGCAAAGGCGACACGCTTCACCTCGACCGGCTGAACGACATCGAACAGGATTTCTTCGTGAACCTGATGCACGAAGCGGGCAAGAAGTTCTTCGTAAAGACAACCCTCTGGCAGGGCGAACGCGAAATCGGGGTCGAGGCCCTCGGTGCTACTAAACTTGGTAACCGTCAGGTCAGCCTGCAGGAAATCGACTTCCTTCCCTGGCAAGACCGTTTCTTGCTCGAGGGACAGGTGTTCCATTCAGAACCGGGCGACGCCCCCATCCAGATGCGCTACGAATTTTTCGAGGCAAGCGATTCTTCCAAGATTACCGAGTTCATCGTTCCGGAAGACTGCTACTTCCTCGCCTGCGAAAAAGGCGCATTCTGCATGGACAGCCGCGAAGTCGGATACTTTACCCAGAGCCACCTGCGCGGAAGGTTCGTGAAGGAACCGCGAATCGCCATCAATTACATAAAGCAACTTGGCCGTTCGCTGCTGGTGAGCATCATCGGCAAAAAAAAGAGGGCCGCGCAGCGCCAAGGCGATGCGCAGCCCGAAAAAGCAGAATAAAGGCAGAATTAGATGCCCTTGCGCTCCAGGTCAAGAAGGAGCGACTGCAGAGAATCCTCCACAGAATCGCGGAAATTGGCGGAACCCAGGCTGCACGAAGCAACAACTTCGTTGTCCTTGGAAATACGAATGACCGCATAGCCATTCTCGTTAGAAAAAGTGACACTCAGACCTTTCTTCAGGGCTTTTTCCAGCAAGTCACGCATAAAGACTCCTTTATTTAAACGCATGTTCTAAAATCGCAGGGCATCGCCCCGTCAGAACGCAGGGTCAAAGCCCCGCGCCCCTTAAACTAGGCTTTTTATTCCGAAAAAACAAGCAAAAATTGTAAAAAAAAGATATTTTACGGGTAAAATGAAACTTTACGACAGCCATATCCACCTGGCGAGGCTCCCCCAGCCCCTGAACTTGGCCCGCAGTTTGCACCAATCGGGCTACAAGTACTGCGCCGTGGCGTGCGAACCCTGGGAATGGACCGCGCTTGACGAAATATGGGAAAAGGCGGGCGGCGAAGGCTGGCTGGAAGGCTGCGGAAAGGCCTACGGAATCCACCCAATGATAGCGGCCAAAATCGCGGGCGACCTCGATAAAATCATGGAGGATTTACGCCGGAGACTCGAAAAAGACCCGAACGCCCAAGCTGGTGAAGCGGGACTGGACAAGCGTTACGAAGGATACGAACCGGGCGGCGTGCAAGAAGAAATCTTCCGCACGCAGGCAAGAATGGCCATGGAGTTCGGGCGGGACTTGCAAATCCATTGCGTGGGCGACTACGGACGCGTGATTCGGATTTTGCGGGAAGTCGGGTTTGGCGCAGGTGCCGGCACGGGCATTTGGCCCGATGCGGGCGTTAAACTGTGCCGGCCCGTATTCCACAGGTTCGGCGCGGATGCGGGCATCGTGAAAGCGGGACTATCGCTGGGAGCGATTTTCTCCATCCACGCGGATTCCTTCCGCAAGAAGGCTACGCGGGAAGCGCTCGCGCTTATTCCGACAGAAAATTTGCGGTTCGAGACGGATGCCGACGAATCGTTCGTTCTGGATGCCAACGAAGTTCCCCAACAGTTCGCCGAGAGGCTCGTCCAGAAGCTTTCAGAAACCATAAACGCACTCCCCTGAGTGTCATACTGACCCAGCCCACCGTCATGCTGAGGCTTGGTCACCCTGAGGACTCTCAGGGCAGCATCAGATATAAACATTCCGACCCTGCCGTCATGCTGAGGCTTGGTCTCCCTGAGGACTCTCAGGGCAGCATCAGATATAAACATTCCGACCCTGTCCTGAAACAAGTTCAGGATGACCAAGCCTCAGGGTGACTTTCAGGTCAGGATATTCGTGTCCTGGAAAATCGGGTTCGAAGGTTCGGCCCGAGACGGCGTTATCGTGATATCCGCAAACCCGCGGAAGAGTTCGGCAATCTTTTCGGCCATCCTCTCGGCAGGTGCAGTACCCAACTCGAAAACCGCCTGAAGGGGCGACATGCCCACGTAACGCATGGGGCAGGCACTCTTCCCCGCAATCTCGCCGAGCACGCGCGTCTCGATGGGCGGGAACTCCACGAAGGTCGCGACGAGCACGCCCTTGCGCTGCTGGATTCCCTGCATGCGGAGCCGGCCGGCATGGAGCGCAATTTCGGTTACGAGCAGGAGCATCTTCGCAGGTACCGGCAATTCGCCAAAACGGTCGACCAGTTCAAGCCGGATATTTTCGACTTCCGCAGAACTCGTAACGCGAGCAATCCGCTGGTACATCCCGATACGGGTAAGGCCATCCTGGATGTAGTCTTCGGGCAAGTAGGCGTCCACCCCGATTTCCACGCGGGGCTGGATCGGCTTCTCGCTCGAGCCGCCGCGCAAGGCCTCCACGGCCTCGCGCACGAGACGTACATACGTCTCGAAGCCGACCTCGGCGATAAATCCATGCTGTTCTTCGCCGAGCAAATTGCCCGCACCGCGAATCTCGAGGTCGCGCATCGCCAGCTGGTATCCGCTGCCGAGGTCGCTGAACTGCTCGAGCGCCTTCAGCCTGCGCATGGATTCCTGCGATATGCCGCTCTTCGCGGGAATCACGAGGAACGCCTTCGCAAGCACGCTGCTGCGCCCGACGCGCCCGCGCATCTGGTAAAGTTGGCTGATGCCGAAATGGTGGGCGTTCATGATGATAATCGTATTCGCGTTCGGCACGTCGAGGCCGGACTCGATGATGCTCGTGCTCACCAGGATGTCGAATTCCCTCGAGAGGAAGCTCTCCATCACGCGTTCCAAATCGCGGTCGTTCATCTGCCCGTGGGCGACGGCAACGCGCGCCTCGGGCACCCACGACTCCACCTCTTCGGCAAGCATGTTGATGTTCTGCACGCGGTCGTTCACCACGAATACCTGCCCACCGCGCGCAAGTTCGTCGCGGACAGCAGCCGCAAGCACCACGTCGTCGCGCTTCAGGAGTTTCGTCTCCACCGGGAGGCGGTTCATCGGGGGCGTATTGATGAGCGAAATATCGCGCACCCCCGTCATGCTCAAGTGAAGGGAACGCGGGATCGGGGTCGCGCTCATGCTGAGCGTATCGACCGTCATGCGGAGCTCACGCAACTTTTCCTTCTGCTTCACGCCGAACTTCTGCTCTTCGTCAATCACGAGCAGGCCCAAGTCCTTGAACTGGTTCTTCTCGCTCAAAAGCGCATGCGTACCGACGATAATGTCAATCTTTCCTTCGGAAACACGCTTGAAGATTTCCTTCTTCTCCTTCGCCGTCTTGTAACGGTTCACGAGCGCGATGTTCACGGGGAACGCGGCAAATCGGTCGCAGAAATTCTCGTAATGCTGTGCGGCAAGGATTGTCGTCGGCACGAGTATCGCCACCTGCTTTTTCGCGGTGATGCACTTGAAGGCCGCGCGCATGGCGACTTCCGTCTTGCCGAATCCCACGTCACCGCAGACGAGGCGGTCCATCGGCCGCCTGCTTTCCATATCGCGCTTGATTTCGGCTGTGGCCTTCACCTGGTCGGGAGTCGGGTCGTACTCGAACGCGTCCTCGAATTCCCTCTGCATCTTGCCATCGGGCGGGAAGGAGAACCCGTCCACAAGTTCGCGCTTCGCGTAAAGGTTCACCAGGTCGCGCGCAATCTTCACGACCTTTTCCTTCACGCGCTTCTTCAGGTTCTCCCAAGTCTTGCTGCCCAGGCGGTCGAGCTTCGGGGTCTTTTCGTCCGAAACTTCCAGACGCTCAATTTTCTGCAAGTCCGATACCGGGAACTTCAAGCGGTCGCCGCCCTCGTATTCCAACAGGGCGCAGTCCACTAGACCGCCGTTCACTTCCACGCGCACAAGCCCGAGATAGCGGCCCACGCCGTGATCCTCATGCGCGACGTAGTCCCCGCGGTTCAAGGATTCCACCATCAACGCGGTTGTTACCGAGCCCGCAATCTGGCGTTTGCGCGACTTCGTCGCATGGCGGTTGAATATACGCGTCTCCGTGAGGAAGGCCACCTTGTCGTCGTCAAGCCAGAACCCTTCGGAAAGGTTACCGACAAAGTAATCCGCCACCGGAAGTCCGCTAAAGACATGCTTGAGGCGCGCTAGCGCACCCGGAGTCGGGGCGACCACATACACTTCGCCACCGCCCGCATAAAAGTCCTCGATTTTCTTGGCGACTTCCTCGGTACCCGCGCTCGCAAAATCCTGCGGACGCGATTTCACGCTGTACCAGTTCGAAGCATCGGCCTCCACATGCGTAACATCCATCGAGGCATGTCCCGGGAACGTCGCCGAAAGTTCACCGAACCTCCACCAAATCTTGGTAGACGGCTCGACATCCTGCGCCGTCGTGCGCAGTTCCTCGAAAGCGCTGTCGTAGGCCTGGTTCAGGCGCGACGCATTCTCGGCAAGCGACGAGAGTTCCTCGAACACGAGGCTTGCCCCGGGAAGGTAATCCAGCAGGCTGGAATTCAGTTGCTCGTAACGCCCGCGCATCCACCAGATGCCGGCAAGTTCACCGTTGAACTTCGCCAGTTCCGCATCCGGAAGCGTCCATTCGCCCATCGGGTAGAGCGTCACGCGGTCCATGTTTTCGACGGAGCGCTGCGTGAAGATGTCGAAACTGCGGATAGATTCAATCTCGTCGCCGAAAAACTCGATACGAATCGGATGCGGGTACAGAAGGCAGTTCACGTCGACGATGCACCCGCGTATGGAGAACTCGCCCACCGAACTCACGACGGGCTGTTCCGTAAATCCATAATCCATGAACCACGGGCGAAGCGTCGAAGGCTCGAGCACGTCGCCCACCTTGAGCGTACGCATGTTCCGCACAAGCCCGCCCGGCACCGGGAGCTTCATCAGCAAAGCATCGAGCGGACATACCGCCACGATCGGCTTCTCAGCATTCCCCGCATCGCGGAAAAACCTCAGGCGTTCTTCAATAACACCCTCGAAAGGCACCTTCTGCTCATAAGGCTTGAGACCGAGCGCCGGGAAAAAGCGGACGTATTCCTCGCCCACGAGGCTCTGGAGGTTCTCCATCCAGACTTCGGCGCTCTTGAAATCCTTCGCGACCACAAGAATCGGGCCGGGTTTTTCGAAAAAGCGCTGCGCCACCATCATTGAGGCGAGCGGGATGGAAGCCCCGTTCACGTGGATGGCTTCACGACCCGCATCCGCAAAGCACGAAAGCGTCGAAAACCGGCTCTCCTGAATGAATTCTTGAAGGGTCATCTCAGGCGCTCTTCCCTTCCTTCACTTTTTTAGCCTTCTCGACAGCCTCCTTGGCGAGACTGTCTACAAGTTCGTTCCACTTGACTCCCGTGTGGGCGGCCACCTTCTCGAAGTTCACGCGGAAAAGGTACGGCTTCACCGCCGCCACGTACTGCATCGCGATATGGCTCTTGGCCTTCCATTCCCCACGGGCCCAGCGGGCGATGCCCTCGTAGTCGTGGCAAATAGTCGCATACTTGTCGTTCAGGTCGAGCCAGCGCATCGCCTGGTAGCTCGCCATGCATTCGCCATCGATGTTCCTGCTTTCCGCGGGAAACGCGGTAAAACCCGAGCCACGCGCAATTTCCTTGCCGTTCTCGATGACGACGAACGCCCATCCCGCCTTCTCGCAACTCGGGGTGAAGGATCCGTCCACGTATACGCGGATTCCATCCGGTTCTGTAGCCTCAGAACCGTTCAGCCAGGCTTCCGCCTCGGCCTTCGTCGAAAAAGATTTAAACTTGATTCCCTTCTCACCACGGACCAAAGGTTCACAAACTTCCCACGAATCGACGATTTGCCCCCCTTCGGGGCGCTTAATCGCATAAAATTTCTGCTTTGACATAAGTACAAATTTATATATTTCTCTCAAACATTGGAGTGATTTTGAAGCCGTCGCCGTATTTTGCAGACCAGTTCCGTTTTTTCTTCAAACGATTCTCAAGCAAGGAATCGCTGTTCAAATGGTTCCTAAATCAGGCTGGTGAATACACGGCGGCGTTCAGCTTCCCCGAATCGCTCCGCAGCAATCCGAAGACGCTCCTCTTCTTGCCGCGCGACATGGAAAGTTCCGCAGCGTTCCTGCACAAGATGCCGAATTCATGGTTCACGGACGTCCTGTGCGTCGCACACGAATCGCTCCACGCCCTCATATCGGCAAAGCGCGCGCACGCCGTCTATTTCAGCGATACCGAATGCCGTTACGGTGAACACGTCTTCGAAGAGATTGAACAGAAAATTCTCGAATTTGCGCCCACAGTGTGCATCTACCTCGGTCAGCCCTTCCTGCCCAGGCTCTACCTCGCGAAAAAGAGCGGAGCCGCCTGCCGTATCGGGTTCGGCTGCGAAGGCCTCTACCCGTTCCTGAACCTGTGCCTGCATCCGGACCAGCTCAGCGAAGCCGAGCTCATTGCGCAATATTACGGAGTCGGCAAGTGAACCGTGGGACAATCATCACCGAAAGCGGTGGATATGCGGACCTGCACTTGCATACCCGTCTTTCCGACGGCACTCTTTCGGTAGAGGAACTCCTCGCGCTTTCGAAGCGCAAGGGGCTTCGCTGCATCTCCATAACCGACCACGACAACCTGGACTCGTACAAGCTGGCCGAAGACAAGGCCAAGGAGCTCGGGCTCGAACTCATCCCGGGCATCGAGATTTCGGCCGTCTGGCAGGGCAAGGACATCCATATCCTCGGGTACTTCTGCGACCCGACGAACCTCGCCCTGAACATGGAACTCGAGGATTTCGCAAAACAGCGCATCGCCCGCGTAAAGGCGATCATCAAGAAACTCAACGCGCTCGGCATCGACATCACCTACGAGAAGGTCCATTCCTACTGCAAGGGTAAAGTCATCGGGCGCCCGCACATCGCCATGTCGCTGGTGGACGAGGAATACATCGGGAATTTCGCCGAAGCGTTCACCAAGTACCTCGGCGACGGATGCATCGCCTTCGTCGAAAAGAAGGGCCTCAACCCGCAGCAGACCATCCGCCTCATCGAAAACGCGGGCGGAATCGCCGTGCTCGCGCACCCCTACAAGTCGGGCCTCTCCGACGAATTCATCGAGAACATGGTGGAATGGGGCATCAAGGGCATGGAAGTCTACAGCCCCGCGCAAAAAGGCGCCGTGGGCCGCAAGTACAAAGAAATGGCGGTCCGCTTCGGGCTCGTGGGCACCGGAGGCTCCGACTTCCACACCGAAAGCGGAGCATACCCCCCGGGCTGCATGAAGATGCCCTACACCGTCGTCCAGGCGCTCAAGGAATGCCGCGAGAAATCGCGTGCCGAATGGTTCTAGAATGCCGAAGCACATCAACCGCGCCATCGTCGTCATCATTACCGTCGCAAGTCTCGCCTTATCCGCGTTTGCACAGGTCCTGCCTTCACCGACATATACACAGCCCGCACGCCAGGATTCCGTCATGGTCGTCCCCGACCGCCTCGACCCGCACGTACGCGAAAACGACGCAGGGCGCTTCGGCCTCATACACTCCGAAGTCATGCAAAGGCTCTACGACGTCTCGGGCCAGAAATCGGAATGGACGCTCGGGACCTCCATCCTCGGGAACCCGGAACTCGAACCTTCCGCCATGGGGATGGCGAGCATCAGCAGGCGCTACCCCGCCATGCTTTCGGGCATCTACACCACGCGCCTCGGGTACGACCCGTCGCGCCTCTCGCTCAACGGCGAAAACGGCATCCTCTTCGAGGAACGTCACGGCGTCCCCGTCGATACGCCGGTCACCGACGTGGCCTGGGAACGCGGTGCCTTCGCGGGAAACGCACTGCACCTGGATTTCCGGAGGCTCATCACCGATTCCGTCACGCTCGATTTCGGCGTGCAGAGCCGTTCCAACAAGCTCTCGAAGGAATACGACTACCAGAACGTGACGAGCTCGCCCTACTTCGCGCTCGGCCGCGACTCATCGAGCATCCCGTTTACCGGCAGGAACATCGCCGTAAACTCGATGCACGTGCAGCCCGTCCTCACATGGAGATTCGGGCTCGGCAAGGCGTTCTTCAAGATGAACTACCTCTCGCTAGAGAACGCCGACAACACGAGCCACAAGGTGCTGCTCGATACGCTCGACCTCGCCAAGCGCACTTTCCAAAAGCCGCCCTACACCATCGACGAAAAGATCGTCACCTACGGCGGCGGCATTGAGATTTACCCCATGCGCAAGCTCACCGTAGCGACCAGCTTCCATTACGGCACGCACGAAATCATGGAAGACTCGCTCGCCGTAATC
>CACXXH010000081.1:0-14295 GCA_902771595.1 Fibrobacter succinogenes
AGATGGCCGCACCTATCGTACCATTGGCTACCGAGGAACAACATGGATGGCCGAAAATCTCAAGTATCAAGGAACTCCAGAAACCTTTGAAGTTGACAAAAAATACTGCAAAAGTGACAATTGCAAAAATTCAGGTTACTACTATACCATAAATGCTGCGGAACAAGCCTGCCCGGAGGGATGGAGATTCCCGACAAATAACGAAGTTGCACTTCTAAGTACTCCTGACGACTCAGAAGAAGTTAGTGTTTCCTCGACGCGAAAGTTGTTCAATGCATTGTTCTCGCAGATGAATAGCTTGGGCCTTGGCTATGATGGATTGGATAAATATGGACTGAGTTTCACCAAGACCGGCCTATTTAATAGAGAAGTCTATGTGAATAGCGACTATCAGTACTTCTGGATCCAAGATACCGGATGGAAAGAAATAACGGTAGCGGAAATAACAACCTACGAAATAAAGTCTGGCGGATTCTCCAGTGTCATAAATGACATCAAGGCTCCTGTCCGCTGCGTCAAGGAATAAAAACAGATGGACTTTTTAGACCGCTGGATTACCGGTATTAAACAAACACGACTTCGTTGCCGACGCGCGGAGATTCCGCGCGGTTCGGGAGGCCACTCTCGGTGTCGGCGTAGCCGATGGCAACGGAGGCGTACACGCGCTCGTCTTCGCGCAAGCCAAGGCCACGCAGGTATTCAAGAAGCGTCGGGTCTTCATTCAGCCACTTGAGCTGATTGATGTAGCAACTGCCAAGATCGAGCTCGTTCGCGGCAAGCATCATGTTCTCCACGGCGCAGGCGACATCGGCCATGTTGTTGCCGTATTCCTTCTTGTTCGCGACTACAATCAGCACAGGCGCCGTGTAGCAGAACGAGTAGTTTCCCTTGCGCGCAAGCGTGATGGAATTCTTGAGGCTCTTGTACAAGTCTTCGCGGAGTTCCATCGCGGCAAAGGCGGACTGCACCAACTCCTTGAGTTTCGCAATCACCGAAGCATCCGAAATCACGAAGAAGTGGTTGCTCTGCGCATTGCCGCCGGTAGGCCCGAACTGGCCCGCCTCGACAATCTGCTTCAACTTCTCGAGTTCGACAGGCTGAGCCTTGAACTTGCGGGTACTGCGACGTGTGCGTATTGCTTCAAGTGTGTTCATATTAAACCTTCAACTGGATCCTTCGACTCGATGCCTAGCGGCATCTCGCTCAGGATGACGAATAAAAATTAGATTCTTCGACTTCGGCGCCCAACGCCTTCGCGGGGATGACGATTGAGGGGGCGCGGGGATGAAAAATTAGGGGCCGCCGTGCGACTTTACTGTCACTTCTCCAGCGGGAGCACGAGGATACGAGAATTCCGCTTCTGGTTGTAGTTGTCGCGCTTGCTCTTGGGCAAGTCCTCGACAGTCCCGTCTTCGAATCCAAACGGGTAGAACCAATCGAGAGCCTGCGTCGTGAGCAAGAAGAGCTTCTTGTAGCCCTTCATGCGGCCGATGGAAATCAAGTGCCGCACGATGGCGTCGCCGATGCCCGACTTGCGGTAGTTCGCGCCCACGGCAATGCCAGCGATTTCGGCCATGCCGTCTTCGAAGGCGTGCAAGGCGCCACATCCGTGAATGCTGTTGTCGATGCTGTAGACGACGTAATCCTTAAGCTTCTCGGAAATGCTTTCCTGCGTGCGCGGCACCAGGTAGCCCTTCGCGATGTAGTCCTGCATGATCCGGAGGATATCCGGGATGTCCTCGATGTTCGCCGGGATGTCCTCGATGTTCGCAGGCCGGATACTCGAGTACTGGTTCGCGTACACCATGGTACCGTCACCCCGCGCGCTGAAGACTTCTTGCAGCACACTGCCCTGGAACTCACCGCTCAGCAAGTGAACGCGGTTCGCACCCGCCTCGCAGGCATGGATGGCGTTCATCAGGTAGTCCATCTGCGCAAAGTTCAGGATATCGGAATTGAGTTCCAGAAGTTCCTTCGCCTGGTCCACGTCCAAAGCCGAAATCACGCCCGACTCGGTGGGTTCCAGGTACTTGGTGTTCTTGCCGGTCACAAGCCCCTTGAGCTTGATACCGTTCTCGTTACCGATGAAGAACAGCTTGCCCACCTTCATGTACTTGCAGATTTCGGTCGCAAGTTCGGTGGAGCTGATGTTGTAGGCGTGCCCGAGCTTGTTCCAGCCGATAGGCGGAATGATGGGCACGAACTTCTCGTTCAAAAGCTGGTCGAGGATGTCGCGCTGGATGCGTTCGATCCGGCCCGTCCTCATGTAGTCCACGCCGTCAATGACGCCGAGGCTCCGCGCCAGCACCCAGTTACCCTGGATACCGCTCAAGCCGCTCGCCGTGAGGTGGCTCATGATGCGCTGGGCAACGCCCAAAGACGCCTGCTCGATAAGGGGCAGTGCTTCTTCGCTCGTAAGCCGCACGCCGTCGTGGAACTTGGATTCGATTTCCCAAGCCTTGAGCTGCGCGTCGATACTCTTGCGCGTACCCGGCACGATAATGATGCGGATACCCGCCTTGTGCAACAGGGCGATATCTCGCATGAGCACCGGGAACAGGGGGTGGTCCATCAGGCTGTCGTCAATCTTCAAAATGAAGAGTTGGCCCTTGAACCGGTCCATGTAACCGAAGACTTCCCGGATGAATCCGGCGACTTCGAAGTGCTGAGAGTAGAAATCAGACGCAGACTTGTTCATAGTACAAAACTTAATAAAAAACGGCACCCCTGGGGCGCCGTTCTGCAAAAAACTAGTCCTTACTATTCAGGGATTACTTCTTTTTACCCTTCGCAGGCTTCTTGGCATCCTTCGCGGGCTTGGCGGGTTCGGCAGCCTTCGGGGCTTCCGTGGCGGCCTCGGTCTTCGCGGGTTCTGCGGCCTGGGCAGACGTTGTTGCGGCAGCTTCGGCAGGCGCCGCCGCAGGAGCGGCAGCAGTCGTATCGACAGCCGGAGTTTCGGTAAAGACCTTCAGGAGCTCGACTTCGAACACGAGGAGCGCATTCGCCGGAATCATCGGCGGCACGCCGGCCTCGCCGTAGGCAAGGGCGCTCGGGATCCAAGCCTTCACCTTCATGCCTTCCTTCATCACCTGGAGCAGGTCCTGCCAGCCCTCGATGACCGCGCTTACCGGGAACTCGAGCGGTTCGCCGCGCTTCACGCTGTTGTCGAACTCGGTACCGTCGAGCAAGGCGCCGACGTAGTGAACCTGCACCTTGTCGGAGGCCTTGGGCGTAATGCCCGCGCCGTCCTTGATTACCTTGTACTGCACGCCCTTCGGGGTGACCTTCACCGTGGAATCCACGATGTTCTTGGCGAGGAACGCGGCCTGTTCGTCAAGCGCCTTCTTCGCGGCGGCCTTCTCGTCGGCTTCCTTCTTCTGCTGCATCTTAAGGAGCAAGTCCTGCAGGGCAGTTTCCGCAGCGGAATCCGCCAAGAGCACCTTGCGGCTCGAATCCACCTCGTCCTTGATGGCCTCGATGATGACATCGAGCTTGAGGGGCACGCTGATATTCGCGATAGCCTTGCCCAGGTCCATGCCGAGCGCATAGCTGTAGCGGTCGACCGCGCTGTCCAAGGAAATCGGCTTCTTGGTCACGGGAGCCGCGGCAGGGGCCGGAGCGGGAGTCGGTTCCGTCTCGGGGACAGCGTTCTTGTTACCGCCGCAGGCAATCACTGCTGCGCAGGAGACGGCGGCAAGGGCAAAATGGGTAAACTTCATAAAAAACCTCGTTTATCGTATGGCCAGGGGCACTTCTAAAAAAATAGGATTTTCGGGAGGGAAAATACCACTTTTGCAGGCCGGAATCGGCATTTTTCGTACAAATTACGCCAAAAACGTCATTTTTCGCTCAAAAATGGGCATCTTGGAATCGCGTGACGCATTTCACGGAAAACACGCATTGTAAAAAACGAGAAACAAACGGCTTGCAAAGAGGCCGAGAGGTTGCTATTTTTATGAGTAGGAAGAGAATAGCTATGAAACGCAATTTCATGGACATAGTATCGCAGGCCACGGCCAACAAGAGCCGGTTCGATTCCTCCGTCGAGGAAATCGTGGACGCTCTCGATATTTCCGTGAAGGCGGCATCGCGCAGGGAATGGGTCGCCCCGGCCCAGCGAGCCCCGATTCAGACGACCGGATGGCTCCGTGGCGCTCTCTCCTACCCCTGGGTCGTCGTAACCGCCATCATCCCCGCCGTCCTCGACGTGGTGATGTAACCCCGGCCAGAACACTTTTTAATGCCGCCCCGCCTTCCGCGGGGCCTTTCCATTTTCTATCTTTGTCGGCGTAAAACAGCGCAACCCGCGCACCGGAGACATTATGGCAGCACTCATCCTCGACGGCAAGGCACTCGCCAAGACCACTGAAGAAGAACTCAGCGCCCGCGTGGCAAAACTCAAGGAAAAGACGGGCAAGACCCCGATCCTCGCAACCATCCTGGTGGGCGACGACCCGGCGAGCGCCACCTACGTGAAGATGAAGGGCAACGCCTGTGGGCGCGTGGGGATGGAAAGCATCCGCGTGGTGCTCCCCAAAAACACCACCACCGAAGAACTCCTGAACAAGATCCAGGAACTCAACGACAACAACGACGTGCACGGCATTTTGCTGCAGCACCCGGTCCCGCGCCACATCAATGAACGCGCCGCCTTCGAAGCCATCGACGCCCGCAAGGACGTTGACGGCGTGACCTGCCTCGGATTTGGCCGCATGGCGATGGGCGAACCCGCTTACGGTTGCGCAACGCCGGCCGGCATCATGCGCCTCCTGAAGGCATACAACATCCCGCTCGCGGGCAAGCACGCCGTGGTCGTGGGCCGTAGCGCCATCCTCGGCAAGCCCATGGCCTTGATGCTTTTGAACGCGGACTGCACCGTGACCATTTGCCACAGCAAGACCGAAAACCTCCCCGAATTCGTGAAGCAGGCCGACATCCTCGTGGGTGCGGTCGGCAAGCCGGAATTCATCAAGAAGGAATGGATCAAGCAGGGCGCGGTCGTCGTGGACGCCGGTTACCACCCGGGTGGCGTCGGCGATATCGAGAAGGGCCTCGACGACGTGGCATCTGCCTACACCCCGGTTCCGGGCGGCGTGGGCCCCATGACCATCAACACGCTCATCTACCAGAGCGTGGAAAGCGGCGAAAAGTATTTGGGCTAATTCGTCATCCTGAATGTAGCATCGCAGATGCGGAAAGAAGGATCCAGTCCTTATATTTGGGCCTGGATTCCTCGGCTTCGCCTCGGAATGACGTAGGTTACCGCTTCTGCCACTCGCGTTCAACGGCGTCCGCTTCGGCGGAGTTCGGAGAGAGCATGTTCTTCATGGTCTCGCCCACGAACTTCGCGCCAATCCCGATAACCGTCCCCATCGTGGAATCGTTGGAATACTCGCGACTGTCCATCGTGGACGTCGCTCCGCTCGCAGCCCTGTCGTTGCGCAGCGAGGCACTGTCCGAATAAACTAGAGGGCGGTTCTTCGTCCCGCCGGAAAGGTCCACGGAATCCACCGCAGAAGGCTTCTTCTGCACGAGCTGGGCGTTTGCCGAAACGGCAGCAATAAACAATAACGTCAATACAAGTCTCATATCCGCTGCTCAATATAGCTCTTGTGAGCAGGGCGGGCAAGCCTATTGACTACAAAGTTGTAGCCTACGACGGCTATTGCGCCTAAAAAAAGGACCCGTTTCTGCACATTTTTCAAAAAAATTTTCCTAATGACATTATTTGTCGCACGGAGAGTGTATATTAGAAAAACATGGAAATAATCGCTCACATACGCTCTAAAAACGACGATTCTGTCGAAAAACAGCCCTTAAGTGGCCCCGATGGCCACTTGGAGGGAGTTGCGACATTGGCAGAATCTTTTGCAAACGTCTTTAACGCAGGCGAATTTGCAAAATGTGCCGGACTTTTGCATGATTTGGGCAAGTTCAAAACGGATTTTCAGAACTATATCCGTCAATCTTCAGGTTTTGATTGTGAAGAATCCGACGATTTTGGAGTAGGAAAGGTTGATCACTCTGCCGCCGGAGCAATTTGGGCAAATAAAAACATTCCTCAAATAGGTTTACTACTATCTTATATAATCGCAGGCCACCATAGCGGTCTTCCCGATTATTTCAACAAAAGTTCTTTGTGCAACCGGCTTGCGAAAGAAGAGAATTTGACGCTAAGCTTTGAAAATGGCGGCAAAGAATTTCTGAACTGCATCAAACATCCAGTTCTAAAGACAGCACCTGTCAAAAATCCTAGAGACCTCCATCTATGGGTTCGAATGCTGTTTTCTTGCCTGGTAGACGCCGACTTTCTTGATACGGAACGCTTCATGTCGCCCGAGAACTTCGCTTTGCGTGAAAACAGCCTTTCATTAAAGGAGTTAAAAGCTCGATTTGATTCATTTATGGACAAAATGAGCAAAAGCGCCCCCTCTACAGAGATTAATAAAATCAGAGCCGAAATTTTGTCCGATTGTCGTCAAGGAGCGATAAAAGAACCAGGGCTTTTCTCGCTGACGGTTCCTACGGGTGGCGGTAAAACACTCGCATCTATGGGATTTGCTTTGGACCACGCCATAAAATACAGCAAATCTCGAATTATCGTCGCCATTCCTTACACTAGTATTATTGAACAAACAGCCGATGTGTACAAGAATGTGTTTAAAAACGGGGACGAAGATTTATCAAATGTCGTTCTAGAACACCATTCTAATTTGGATCCAGATAAGGAAACCACCAAATCAAAACTTGCATCGGAAAACTGGGATGCTCCGGTAGTTGTAACCACTAATGTGCAATTATTGGAATCTCTCTTTGCCGCCAAAACAAGCCGATGCCGAAAAATCCATAATATTGCAAATTCCGTGATTATTTTGGATGAAGCCCAAATGTTGCCTCCGGAATACTTAAAGCCAATTTTGGGGACATTGGAATCGCTTACGACCGATTTTGGTTGTTCAGTTGTTCTTTGTACGGCAACGCAACCAACACTGCAAGGGCATATTGGTTCTGCTCCTGCCCCTCATGGTGAGGGTGGATTTGAAGGTCTGCCGCCCAATAAAGTACACGAACTTATAAAGAGTCCGCAAGAACTCTTTGAAAAGATGAATCGTACAAATGTGAAGTATATTCCTGAAAAAATGGATTCTTGGGAAAGTGTTGCCGAGCAATTGATTCAATACGATCAAGTTCTTTGCATCGTAAATACAAGAAAAGATTGCAAAGCCCTTTATGACGCCATGCCTTCGGATACGATTCACCTTTCTGCATCAATGTGTGGTCAGCATAGGAGCAATCTAATTACTGAAATAAAGCGAAAGTTAAAAAACGGAGAACCCATCCGGGTTGTAAGTACTCAGTTAGTAGAAGCAGGTGTCGATATTGATTTTCCCGTTGTATATAGAGCCATGGCTGGCTTAGATTCTATTGCGCAGGCAGCCGGCCGGTGCAATAGAGAAGGCAAGTTGGATCAGGGTCATGTTTTTGTTTTCAAACCATTTAAAGAACCTCCTGATGGTTTTTTAGCATTGGGGGCTCAAGCAACGCGTCTAGTAATAGAGGCAAAACAACTTGAACATATTCCACTGAGTCAGGACCTTTTCTCGATTTACTTTAAAACCTATTATAATCGAATTAGCTCTTTTGACAGAAATGATATTTCAAGCAGTCTAGATTTACGCGCAAACAATTTAAAAGCTGAATTTAAAACAGTAGCTGATAAATTTCAGTTAATTGATGACAAAGTTCAAAAATCAGTTGTTGTATGGTACTCTGATAACAAGGTGAACAGTCAAGAATTGATTGCGCAATTGAAAGCTATTGGCCTTAGAAGAGAACTCATGCGTAAATTACAACGCTGTATGGTCAATATTCCTAAAAAATACTGGGAAAGATTGCAGAAAGAAGGTTATATTACTGAAATAAAAGGCCCCGATGGCATAGGATTGGACATCTGGCAACAGGGAACATCGTCTCTGTATTCTGAAAAAACAGGTTTCTCACTAGATGGTCCTAAATTTGAAGAATTAGAATTTATTTGCTAAAAAAAGGAGTGTAAATCGATGGAACACTTTGGAAAGACATTTTGTTTAGATGTTAAGGGCGATTATGCTTGTTTTACGCGCCCAGAAATGAAGGTAGAACGCGTCAGCTATGATGTGATTACCCCTTCGGCGGCAAGAGCCATATTCTCAGCCATTTTTTGGAAACCTGCAATTAAATGGAATATCAAAAAAATTGAGGTGCTTAGCCCAATTAAGTGGATTTCTGTAAGGCGAAATGAAGTTGGCGCCGTTGCAGTAAAGGAATCCATTATGATTGAAGATGCTCGGCAACAAAGAGCCGGCCTATTTTTGCGCGATGTTCATTATCGAATTTACGCCGAAATGGAATTTATTCCTGTTGATAAACGTCCCAAAACATCCTTTGAAACTCCAGATGCATTAATAAACGAGAAAGATCGCTCTGATTATCGCAAGGATGAAAATCCTGGCAAATATCACGCCATGTTTGAAAGACGGGCGAAAAAAGGACAATGTTTTAATCAACCCTATTTAGGATGTCGAGAATTCAGTTGTGAATTTAAATTCGTTGATAATCCCGAAAAAGCAGCCGAAGATTTTCCAGCTATAGTAGAAAGTCGCGATTTCGGATTTATGCTTTACGATATGGATTTTGAACATCCTAATTCTGACGGAAGTATCAATCCTGCCTTTTTCCGTGCAACTATGGAAAATGGAATTGTAAAAATTCCTGATTGGAACAGTGAGGAGGTGCGCAAGTGATTTTAAAGGCTTTGTATGACTATTATCAGAGAAAAGCGAACGACCCTGATAGCGGCATTGCTCCAGAAGGTTTTAGCCGTGAAAAAATACCTTTTCTTATCCGTTTGAATTCTGACGGAAACTTCATTGACATTGAAAAAACCTTTGACGAGGACGGGAAAATTGGCGCAAAGTTTCTTGTTCCGGCCGCAGTATCTAGAACCGCAGGCATAAGGTCTAACCTATTATGGGATAAAGCAGAATATTCTTTAGGAATTCCTGATGGACTTAAACTTGCTGATTTAGAGAAAAAGGCAAAGAAAGAGCCTCAAAAATATACAGAAGAAACCATTTCTAAAGAAATTGATTCACTAAAAAACAAGGCAATCGCTAGACATCAAAATTTCATTGAAAAAATCAAGAAATCAAATGTTGCGGGGAATTCTGATATTGAATTAGTTTTAAAATTCCTTGCAAATAATCCTGTTAAACAAATTGATGAAAAAATGGGTAAAGACGACTCATGGACTTCAATAAAAAATGATAATCCAAACATCAGTTTTGTCATTCAAGGAAGTGATGTTCCGGTATGTTCTTTATTTCAAAAGGAACTTTCTAATAGTAAAATAGCATCAGAGTCAGATGATGCGGGTACATGCTTGATAACTGGCGAGAAATCTCCGATAGCAAGAATTCATCCGATGTTAAAAAATGTTATTGGAGCACAATCTTCAGGTGCAGCAATTGTTTCTTTCAATAATCCAAGTTTCACTTCTTTTAAGAAAAAGCAAAATTTTAATGCGCCTATTTCCGAATCTGCAACATTTGCCTATACAACAGCATTGAACATGCTGCTAGATAAAAAATCAAGAAATAAAATGAGAGTTGGCGATATGACCACGGTCTTCTGGTCAGAGAAATCGACTCCATTGGAAGACATCTTTAGTGCCTTATGGTCTCTCCCTGCAAAAGACAATCCAGATGCAGACATAGAAGCTGTACGTAAACTATATAGCAGTATCAATACCGGAGTATTTATACAAGATTCAAACACACGCTTTTACTTGCTAGGATTATCACCAAATGCGGCTCGAATTGCTATTCGCTATTGGCAAATAGGAACAGTTGATGATGTATCGCAAAAAATTAAGCAACATTTTGATGATTTGGAAATTGTCAAACCAAACAAAGATAACGGAAGATGTGCATTGATGCCAATGCTTGGCTCCATAGTTCGAAAACTTGATGATTTACCTCCGAATCTTTGCGGAGATGTGGTTAAAGCAGTTCTTCAGGGGACTCCTTATCCGCAATCCCTTCTACAAATGATTCTTCGGAGAATTCGAACAGATTTTTCTGCATATCCTTCGGATGAAAGAATGAGAGCAGCCTTGCTCAAGGCTTTCTTAAATCGCAAACAAAGATTTAGTAAAACATCAGACAAGGAGATAACCGTGTCACTCGATAAAAACAATACAAATCCAGGTTACTTATTGGGCAGACTTTTTGCAACATTTGAATATCTGCAAGAAAAAGCTCAACCGGGAATCAACGCCACAATTAAAGACCGTTATTATGGAGCAGCTTCATCTACTCCTTGCACAGTATTCTCCCAGTTGTTCAAATTAAAAAATCATCACCTAGCAAAACTTGATAATGCAGGTTTAAAGGTTTATTTTGAAAAAATTATCGGAGAAATTACCGATGGTATCCCATCAAATGGCCTGCCCGCTCATTTGAATCTTGATGATCAAACCCGCTTTGCAATCGGCTACTATCATCAGCGTCAAGACTTTTTTAAATCAAAAGAAGAAAAATAAAATAGGAGTCAATCATGACACAAGAAAATATTCTCAAGAAACGTTATGATTTTGTTCTTCTCTTCGATGTGAAGGACGGAAATCCCAATGGTGATCCAGATGCAGGCAACTTGCCGCGTTTGGACGCAGAAACAGGCAACGGGTTGGTTACGGACGTCTGTTTGAAACGTAAAGTTCGTAATTTCATTCAACTTGCAAAACAAGGCGAAAATGGTTATGACATCTTTGTCAAGGAAAAAGCCATTTTGAATAATGCAATTGATGAAGCCCATGATAGCGAAGTCGTAAAGGCACAAAAGAAGGACGCCGACAAAACAGATGCAGCCCGTCAGTTCATGTGCGCAAAATATTTTGATATTCGCACTTTCGGCGCCGTTATGAGCACTGGAAAAAATGCGGGACAGGTACGCGGACCGGTTCAAATGACATTCGGAAGGTCAATTGATCCTATTGTTTCCTCAGAGCATAGCATAACGCGTATGGCTGTAGCGACAGAAGCGGAAGCTGAAAAACAGAAGGGCGACAATAGAACCATGGGTCGCAAGTTCACAGTACCGTACGGCTTGTATGTTTCTCATGGATTCATTTCCGCACATCTTGCCGCGCAGACTGGTTTTACCACTGATGACTTGGACGCCTTCTGGGAAGCTCTTGAAAAAATGTTCTGGGAAGATCATTCTGCAGCTCGTGGCGAAATGAACGTTCGCGGTCTTTATGTTTTTGAACATTCTACAGCATTGGGCAACGCTCCCGCTCACGAATTGTTTGAAAAGATAAAAGTCGAAAGAAAAGATTCCTCTATTCCAGCACGTTCCTTCGATGATTACAACGTAATCATTGATGAAACCATGCCTGAAGGAGTGAAATTGATTCGTAAAATCGGTTAATTCAATCAAAAATCTCCTTTTGGGGAAGGCAACTCCTTCCCCTTTTTCATAGGTTTTCTTATGCTGTATTCTGACGACGATTGCATAGCTATTTCTGGCCTACAACACTTGGCGTTCTGCAAACGCCAATGGGGGCTCATACATCTAAATCAAGAATGGGCTGAAAATTATTTGACCGCACAAGGAAAAATAATGCACGAACGTGTGGATTCAGGTTATCAGGAATTCCGAAGAGGAGTAAAGCAGTTTTCTGGATTGCATGTCAGAAATATGAAACTTGGTCTGTATGGACGAATGGATGTATTAGAAGTTGAACAAACGGAAGGTCCATATGTTGAAATTCCCTGGATAAACCTAAACGGAAATTGGAGATTACGCCCGGTCGAATTTAAGCACGGCAAACCTAAGGACCACAATGCAGACTTAATACAGTTATGTGCACAGGCTCTCTGCCTTGAAGAAATGACCGGCTTACCCGTTAATGAGGGGTCAATATTCTATTGCGAATTACGGCGTCGTACTGAATTTGAATTTGACGAAGATATAAGAGCAGAAACCATTGGGCTCGCTAAAGAAGCTCACCAATTAATTGCGAGCGGGAAAGTTCCCGAAGCAGAAGTAAACCACAACTGCAAATCTTGTTCTTTAATGGATTTTTGTCAACCTAACATCGGAAATCAAAAGAAATTAATGGATTATTATCAGGAGCTCTTCGGATGAAAATGATTCGCAATACATTGTATGTCACTCTAGAAGGTGCCTGGGTTCATAAGGATGGGGAAGCAATAACAATCCACAAGGAACATTCTAAAGTCGCCCAATTTCCGATTCACCAAATCGGTGAGATTGTTTGCTTTGGTTATGGGATTGGCGTTTCCCCTAACTTGACAGAATATTGTGCATCTAAGGGAGTTACCATCACTTATGTAGATGGCCGAGGAAAATTTCTTGCACGAATGCAGGGACCAGTTCACGGGAATGTCCTTCTTCGCCGTGCACAATACCGTATATCCGACAATCCTGAACAGTCTCTAGCCATAGCAAAATGCTTTGTTGCTGCAAAAATTCAGAATCAGCGAAATGTATTACTTCGTCATTTAAGAAACCACAATGGATGTGAGGGGGAATCCGCAATAAAGCAATCCATTGCAGCTATGGAAGAAGGGGTCGCAAGCATCAAGAGGGTGCGAGACTCCGCGGAATTAAGGGGCGTTGAAGGAAATGCTGCGGACAATTATTTCAGCGTATTCAATTATCTTATTCTGAATAAGGACCCTGACTTTCGTTTTACATCAAGAAATCGCAGGCCTCCAATGGACCGAATTAACGCGATGCTATCCTATGCGTATTCTATACTTTCCTTAGACATCCGTTCTGCATTAGAATGCGTGGGCTTAGACCCCTATGTTGGCTTCCTACATGTCGATAGACCAGGAAGGCCGAGCCTTGCTTTGGATCTTATGGAAGAATTCAGAGCACCCATTGCCGATAGACTCGTATTGAGCCTCATCAACTTAAAATCCGTTTCTTCTAAAAATTTCAAGGTTTTGCCAAACGGTGAAGTTGAAATGGATGCTGATACACGGAAAACATTACTTTCCGCATGGCAGAAACGCAAACAAGAAGAAATCAACCATCCCTTATTGGACGAATCAATGCCGACAGGGATAATCTACACAGAACAGGCTAGATTGTTAGCCAAGCATGTTCGAGGCGAAATCGAATACTACCCAGCATTCTTGTGGAGGTGATATGCTAGTCCTTGTCACATATGATGTATCAACAGTTTCTGCAGCAGGGAGACGAAGACTCAATCAAGTCGCCAAGGCCTGCCAAAATTATGGAAACCGTGCGCAAAAATCAGTATTCGAATGTGAAGTCGATCCTGCTCAATGGAGTATATTGAAAAATAAACTTGTTAAAATAATTGACGAAAAACAAGACAGTCTAAGAATATACTATCTTGGTTCTAACTGGGAGCGCAAGATTGAACACATAGGAGCGCATGCTCCGCCCGATATGCACGATTTATTGGTTGTTTAGGTCTTCGCTAACCTATAGCTCCACCAAATTCCCTAAGAAGTTAGCGATTTTGAAAACGCGATTTTCAAAAGAATTTTGACATTTTGTATATTACTCTGCAGCAAATTCGCTAATATCTTATAGACATTAGCGAATTTGCCTTTTCAAAGCCCTATATTAAAATGGTTTTGAAAAGACCCATCGCACCCCTCGCGGGTGCGTGAATTGAAACTGCCTGAAAGCGGCAAGGCAAGTTCAATGTATATCGCACCCCTCGCGGGTGCGTGAATTGAAACATATTGTACTTTTGGTAATGCCGCGATTATAACATCGCACCCCTCGCGGGTGCGTGAATTGAAACACCTTATTGACACTACAAGTGGAATCGCACCCCTCGCGGGTGCGTGAATTGAAACCATCTTCACCCGTTTCGAACGACTTTTCAAGCATCGCACCCCTCGCGGGTGCGTGAATTGAAACCCTAGCCTTTTCCAACGGAGTCGGCTCTTTCTATCGCACCCCTCGCGGGTGCGTGAATTGAAACGTTGCGAAGGTATGTCAGCATACCGTCCGCAGTATCGCACCCCTCGCGGGTGCGTGAATTGAAACCAAAAAATGGCCTCCGGAATACCTGCGGTCTAATCGCACCCCTCGCGGGTGCGTGAATTGAAACCGTTACGGCGTTGTACTTCTCGAGGACGCAGTTATCGCACCCCTCGCGGGTGCGTGAATTGAAACACAAACGGCGTGCCCATCGTGGGGGCGTTTACCATCGCACCCCTCGCGGGTGCGTGAATTGAAACG
>CACXXH010000081.1:14363-15178 GCA_902771595.1 Fibrobacter succinogenes
AAGGAGCTTTTCGCATCGCACCCCTCGCGGGTGCGTGAATTGAAACAAGTAATTGGCATCAAGTTGACCATGAATCAAATCGCACCCCTCGCGGGTGCGTGAATTGAAACTTTTTGGCAAGGACGTTTTGATGTTCGTGCAGAATCGCACCCCTCGCGGGTGCGTGAATTGAAACGATACATCTAATTATTACGCATTAGACGATGCGTCGCACCCCTCGCGGGTGCGTGAATTGAAACTTTAAATATGTCCGCCGCCTGTCTCATGTACAAATCGCACCCCTCGCGGGTGCGTGAATTGAAACGGTAAGGTTTCGAAAATAGGGATAAAATCCGATATCGCACCCCTCGCGGGTGCGTGAATTGAAACACCTATTCAATTGCGAACAAAGTGAAGCGTTAATCGCACCCCTCGCGGGTGCGTGAATTGAAACCACCCGTGCCCGTGCCACCAACAGGCGCACAATATCGCACCCCTCGCGGGTGCGTGAATTGAAACTGTTCCTCAGACTGTTGCTCATATCAAGTTGAAATCGCACCCCTCGCGGGTGCGTGAATTGAAACAGACGGAACTGCATACAAGGCTGCAATCCGAGAATCGCACCCCTCGCGGGTGCGTGAATTGAAACAAAATCCCGGTAGGATTTACAAAGGAATTCCTTATCGCACCCCTCGCGGGTGCGTGAATTGAAACCGTATCTTTCGCGGGTGTTGTCGCTTCACTAAATCGCACCCCTCGCGGGTGCGTGAATTGAAACACGACACGGAGACCGACGTGGGTCACGAGAAAATCGCACCCCTCGCGGGTGCGTGAAT
>CACXXH010000082.1 GCA_902771595.1 Fibrobacter succinogenes
TTGGGGAAAACTTGCTATTGAAAAGGCGAATCATTTAAAGACGCTGAAAACGGCAATTAAATCTTATGTAATGGAATACGAAAGCGTCGAAGTGTGTTTTTTGGATGGGGAAACTTTTGACATTCAATTCTTTGATAAAAAAGAACGCTTGTTCTACGTTTTTAGTATAAATGAGTTGCCGGATACGGCAGAAAAAGCGAATGGTGTATTCGAACTGTTAGAAAGAATAATCTATGACTAAAAAACGAGTCCTTACGGGCTCTTTTTTTTTGTCGCTTTGGATAAGTTCTAAAGAGATTTTTTGCATATGCAACGCTTTGTGTTATATGGCGTTCTTGGCGTTTCTTTTTGTCGTTCTATCGCACTGTTTTTGGTAAAATACACGTTTTGCCGTGCTTGCGCGCGATTTATAATGTATATTGTTATGGAAAGGAGAAAACATGGATATTAAAAAATGCAAGATTGAAAAGAACCGCGAGTGGTCTCAATCCACGCAAAAGAATTTGGCCTCGATGCTCGGTATTACGGCTGCGCTCTCGCTTTCGGGTGCAACGTTGACGGCTTGTGGCGATGTGGTGGCTGGCGGGGATATTGAAACCATCGAATCGTCGTCGTCCGAACAGATGACTTGCGGGGAAATGCCTTGCGATGGCGATATCAGGCCGGAATCAAGTTCCTCCCAGACAAAATTTTCGTCGAGTATCGACCCTACCAGCGGGGTTTCGTCCAGCAGCATAGCTCCTCGGCCAAACTCCAGTAATTCCGAAGATCCTCCGCTGTCGGCGGGAATTTTGCCGCCGTCGTCCAGCAGTTACGAAATCGATACGCTCGAAGTCACTTCGGGCGAGGTCATTCCTCCGGAGATTGTCGGCCCCGAATCGGGCAGTAACATCGACATCGGGCACCTGGAGTCCAGTTCCTCGATAGCGGAACCTTCGAGTTCGTCGTTCCAGCAGATAAGATCCAGTTCTACGACGTCAGGCATGCCACATTCCTCTAGCGATGCAATCCTGCCGTCTTCCTCTTCTACGGAGCCGGGACCGCTTGCGGGCGACCCGGCTGTAACTGAACCGGCTGTAGAACCGGGACCGATGTTATCGGGGGTCATCGAGAACACGCCGGTACATGTGGATGAACTGAAGCAGTAATTTCCGCCAATGAACCTGGTTCTTTCTTTAACGGAACGGTGCAACCTGCGCTGCACCTACTGCTACTACAAGGTGAGCCATGAGGCCCGCAGCCAGGTGATGTCGAATGACATCATGGAGGCGGCGATTAGGCTTGCTTTTGAACGCACCCTGAAGCTCGGGCAGAGGTTCCTGAACATCACGTTCTTCGGTGGGGAGCCGCTGCTTTGTATGGACGCCATCCATAGGGGAGTGGAATTTGCGAAAAGTTTGGTTCATGAACGTTTTGGCGAAGATGTGTTGCTCGGACCGCCGACTACGAATACGACATCGTCAAAGTTCCGCCTGCGCTTTGCCGTAAATACCAACGCGACACTCCTGAATGCGGAAATCATCGAGTACCTGAAACGCGAAAAGTTCCGCATATACCTTTCGCTTGACGGCCCGGAGGCGCACCACAATATCTGCCGCAAGCAGGTGGGCGGGGAGGGTTCCTTCAAGCTGATTGAGCCGCATATTCCCGTTCTTACAAAGCTCGATACCGTCGTGCTTTCGGTGGTGACCCGCGAGAACATGCATTCGCTTTCGGAGGCTGTCCGCTGGATTCAGGCACAGGGATTCCGGAACATGACTGCCGCCGTGGATTTCGACGGCAAATGGACGGGGGAGGAATTCGATGTCCTGGCCGCGGAATACGAGAAACTGGCCGAATTCTGGCTCGAAATCAAGCGAAAGAATATTCCCTTCTACCTGGGGACCATCCAGGACAAGCTGAAATTCCGCCTGACAGGTCAGCGCCACCGTACGTCGAGCTGCCAGGTGGCCGAAGGCATTGTCGCCTGCGCTGCGAACGGGAACCTTTTCCCCTGCACGCGCTTTATCACGAGCAAGCCTGACGCGCCCTATATTTTGGGAAACGTGTTCGACGATCCTACAGCGATTTGGAGCGGGCCTGTCGCCCGCGATATCCTGGACTTCTTCAACCGGGACAAGGAAGATTGCGAGGGATGTGCCATCCGCTTCCGTTGTCATGCGCACGAATGCGCCTGCACGTCGTTCTATTCCACCGGCAGTATCCACGGGGTGTCACCCGAGGTCTGCACGCACGAACGCATGCTCGCCGCGATTTGTGATAGCGCTATATGTGAATAGCGCTATCACTTGACTATTGCGGCTCGCAAATGCCCGCGCAAGATGAGCAAGCGCAGGCCTTTATGCATGCATTTGCGAGTCGCCGCAGTCATGCACGCAGTGCAATGCCCGCGCAAGCGCGGTCGCCCGTGAGCAAAAAGCGACCGGTATCAACCGGTCGTGTTTGACGCCTTTGGCGTCAGCGGCTACACTCGGTCATAAAATTATGCAAGCATAATTTTGCGACACTCGTTTTGCACGCTTTTGCGAGAGCGAGTGTAATCCGGAGTAATTTAATGCCGGAATGTAGCACGAGCGGTCGCATCAAGAGCAGCGGAGCGTCTGTCCGATTCGGAGGATCGACGTGCGCTTGATGCCGTTCAGGCGGCAGAGCTTCTCGATGGTGGTTCCGTACTTGATGGCGATTTTCCCGAGGGTGTCGCCCGGACGGATCTTGTGGTAACGGTGCTTCGAGAGTTCTTTCTGGATAGCGTTGTGGCTCTCGACCGCGCTCGCGATGGAGAAATGATCCGTATTCTCGAGGAGCGTGCCTTCTTCGATATTGAAGACGGTAGCCGGGTCGATGTTCACTTCGCCGTAGCGGATTTCGAAATGCAGGTGCGGGCCGCTCGAACGGCCGGTGTTTCCGCCCCATCCGACGAGTTGTCCGCCTTCGACAGTGTCGCCCACGTTGACGAGGCGTTTTTTGAGATGGCCGTAGAGAGTGCGGGTGCCGTTCTCGTGTTCAATCATTACATAGTGGCCGTAGCCGCGGCGATTGTACTTGGAGACGACTACTTTACCGGGGTAGGCGGCGACGATGGAATCGCCAATAGTAATATGCATGTCGACACCCCTGTGCAGGCGGTGCTTGCGGATGCCATAGGGCGAATTCATGCGGGTCCCGTGGATGGTTGGGAAATGCGCTCCGCTGAAATCCAGGAATTGGACTGCGTCCGCTTCGAGGTTAGATTCTTGGAGGGAGTCCAGCTCTTCGGAGTCTTCGGGCTCCGCGCTGGCGACATTTTCTTCAGAGCCGGCTTCTTCGGCATTTTCGGTATTGGCTGCGCTTGCGTCGCCGGACTTGTTTTCGGCAACAGCATCCGAGACCGTATTCACGGTGGAGGCGGCGTTCAGCGTAGAATCTGCGATAGCGCCTTTCTGGAGTGCCTCGTTCTCGGCAGTCGAAGCCATAGCCAGCACATCGTTCGCTGTAGAAATAGCGGGCAGCATGGCTATACTGAGTAAGAATGCTTTCACGAATTTCATGTCGGGTTCAATAGTAGAAAAAACATATGATTTCTGCAAGATTGCCTATCTTCAAAGGATTGACAGAATGTCTAAAATGCCGTTTTTCGCTCAAAAACGGGGTTTGTTGTGTGCATATACGTGATGCGGAATACGCTTTTTTTCTAGATTTATGTAAAACGTTTTGTGGTAATTGCCCCGATGATTCTCAAAAAATTTGCTTTTTTCGCCATTGTAGTGTCTTTTGCGTCCGTTTTTTCCGGATGCCATGAGGAAGAAAAAATAGCGGAACTCCGGAAGGAAATTTCGGTTCTCGAAATGCGTACCGACTCTCTCGAGACCGCGGTCCAGACTATGGGGGGCGTCAAGCCGCTTTCTATTATCGTTGATACGGTCCGCGCCGGCGAGGGGCCGTTCCATTTGTTCCAGCGCCTCGATTCGCTGAGGTGGATCGGTGTCGAAAACAAGGACAAGAATTACGCCAATGACTTGGGCAAGGTCTATGCCGCCATGCAGGATAGCGTGGAATTCAAGCTTCGCGTGGGCGAGAAATTTTATATAGCGGTCGATGCGGACGGACATGTGCAGCGTTTCCGCTATGCGCCTAATGTCATCACATCGCATGTAGTTGTTAATACGGATGCCGGTTATGCCTACAAGCTTATCGAGAAGCCTGTCGTGAAGAAGCAGTCTGTATACGAGGGGGCCCTCGAAGAGGGGAGTACCCTGAACGGCATCCTCTTGAAGGTGGGCATTCCGCGCCGCATGGTCGGTATCGTGAGCGGGGTCCTTCAGTGCAAGGTGGCTTTCCCGCTGGCGCGCAAGGGCGACCGTTTCCGCATTCTGCTCGAGGATTCGTATTACAACGATACCTGGGTTGCGGGTAAGGTCGTATATGCGGAGTTCGACGGGCGCATCGTTGGGCATCACGAGGCCTTCCGTTACGAGGATGCCGACCCGAAGAGTTCCTATAACGCCCACTATACGGAATCCGGCGACGCGTTGGTCTTTGACGGGTTGCGCTACCCGCTCGAACACCTTCGTATAACGAGTTCCTTCGGTTCGCGCGTGCACCCGATTACGGGCCGCGTGACGGTTCATTATGGCGTGGATTACGGTGCCCCGACGGGGACTGTCGTGCATGCGGTCGCGGAAGGTGTCGTGACGGTTTCGGGTTACGATGACCTGAGCGGCAACAAGATTGCCATCAAGCACAGGGACAACACGACCAGCTGGTACATGCACCTTTCGGCGCGCGGTGTGGGCGTGGGGGCGAAGGTCTCCGCGGGCCAGGCCATCGGGCGCGTCGGTTCTACGGGCCGCAGTACGGGTCCGCACCTGCATTACGGGTTCAAGAATGCGCAGGGCTCATGGATAAACCCGCTTTCGAAGACGATGATTGCAACCCCGAAGCTTTCGGGTGAACGCCTTGCACGCCTCAAGGCACAGGTGATGGACATCCGCGGGCAGATAGATCTCACTCTCGCCGCTCCTGCGGTGAAGGTAAACGATACGACCGATGTTATGGTACGCACCCGCGTGCTGCAGTGATATTGAATTATGCGTGACGACGACGAATATGGCGAAATAAGGACATCGAGGCGGGCCCACCGGTCGCGCCGTATCGATGCCTTGCGTGAATGGCATTCGGGCGTCGTGGATGAACTCCCGACCAAGGAACGCTTCAGTCGCGAGTTCAAGAAGGCGAAAATCAAGCAACTGAAGAATCCGGTCGCCAATATCGGTGAAGAAAATTGCGTGGAGGGACTCGTCGTCGAAGTCCATCGCCGTACCTGCGAGGTGCGCCTACCGTCTGCAGAATCGTCACTCCGCTGCCCTGTAGGGGCAGGTGAGTCTACGGTGACCGCCATGTACCGTGCGACTACGTCCAAGCAACTGGGCGAGTTCCCGGCGGTGGGCGACAAGGTCCTGCTCGGGCTCGTGAACGATGGCGAAGATGATGGCACGGGCGTGGGTTCCCAGAAGTATTGCGTGGTGCGTGTCCAGCCCCGCAAGAGCGAACTCAAGCGACCGGGCCCACGCGATAGTTTTTACAAGCAACAGACGCTTGCTGCGAACATCGACCAGGTGGTGATTGTCGCGAGCGTGACCCAGCCTGAATTCAACTACGGCTTCATGGACCGCTTTTTGCTGGCGGCGAACCTGAACAGCCTGCCGTTCATTCTGGTGCTCACCAAGATGGACCTCCTGGAACATGGCGAAGAAGACCTTTCTGCGGACATTCGTGATTTCATGAGCATTGCCGACAAGGTGATTCCCGTGAGCGTGAAATCGGGGAAGGGCCTCGACGAACTTCGCGCCGAACTGCAGGGCAAGTCTTCTGTTTTCAGCGGCATGAGCGGGGTGGGCAAGTCGACTCTCGTGAATGCGCTTGTGCCTTCGGCTTCGCTTGCGACGGGCGAGGTGCGCGAGAAAGACGGCAAGGGCCGCCATACTACCATCTCGTCGAGCCTCTTCGACCTGCCGGAAGGCGGTATCGTTATCGATACTCCCGGGATCAGGAGCATTGGGCTTATGGACATGGAACCCGAGACCCTCGCGAAAATATTCCCGGGATTCTTCGATAGCGACCTGTTTACCTGCAAGTTCAGTAACTGCCTGCATGTCAAGGAGACCGGATGCGCCGTTTTGAAGGCCCTTGACGAGGGAACGCTTTCCAGGGCGCGGTATCGGAGCTACCTGCGAATCCTGAATTCTAGAGATTGATTATATTGTTAGTGTATGGATATTGTTGCTAAGATTACTATGGTTGCCTCGGTCATCTTTATGGGCTTTAACGCGTCGCAGTTCGTGGCGAGTTATGCGACTCTTTGCGAAAAAGCGCATGTGGTCCGCAATCTCGCCCGCGAGAGCGATTTCGAGGAAATCGACTTGCGCCGCACGAACATTGTGCCTTCGCTTTTGCTTTCTGTCGCTTATGTCGTTCTGGTGTTTTTTTCCGGCCTCGTTCCCTGGATTGCCGCTGTCATTGCGTTCAAGCTTGCGTTTTCGCTAATCTTTTCGGATAGGGAACTGTGCATGGTCATTCGCGGTGAGAAATTCAAGAGGACCTATTTCTGGCTGGACAAGGTTGATTCTTTTTTGAATATTTCTATAGGCCTCCTTGTGGCTCTTTTCCTGGTGCTGTAATATGAAGAAATTTATCGTATTCGCCTTGTGCGTCTTTGCCCTGTGCTGCGGTTCGGCGTTTGCGCAAACGAAGGGTTCGTCCGAAAAGTCTTCTGCAGCAAGCACGGATGCCGGCTCTTCGTCGACCGGGGTTCGTACTCCGTTATTCCTGGGCGGCGTACTCGGGTTCGGGTCTGGAACGGGAGTCGGTACGGAACGCGGTCTCGGCCTCCAGCAGATCGAGCCTGTGGCCGGAATTTGGTTCCCCCGTGTGGCCTTCTTCCGCGCTGGGTACGGATTTTATAACTTTACCGGCGAGAACATGGATGGCGAAAAGACCGAAATCAAGCACCAGAACCTGGATGTGGAGCTCGGCGCCCATGTGTTCGGCGATATTTATTTAGTCGGCAATTTCTCGCGCATGAAGGAACTTTCCGACGAAGGCGACGTCGCCTGGAACGAATGGGGCGTGGGAATCGGAAGTGTCGTCAATATTTTCTCGAAGACGATGTTCTTTGCCGAAATCGGCTATAGGAATGTTTACGACCATTTCGACCCGTTCCTGAACAAGAACGTATCGGGAAGCCGCCTGCAGATGAATCTGGGCTTTGCCGTCTACGTTTACTAGGAATGGAAACTCCGATGAAAAATGTTGCTGTTATGGGCGGGGCGTTTGACCCGATTCATGAAGATCATGTGACTGTTGCGCGCTTGTGCCTTGAACGCGGTATTTGTGATGAGGTCTGGTTCATGCCGAGCCCCGACCGCTGGGACAAGACGCTGAACGCGTCGCCCGAGGATAGGTTCGCGATGCTTGAACTCGTGACGTCGAACGAACCGCGGTTCATCCTTTCGGACTTGGAAATCCAGCAGGGGGATTTCCGTGGTTCCTATGTGTTCTTGAAGGGCTTGAAGGAAAAGTTCCCCGACGTGAATTTCAGGCTTCTCGTTGGTGCGGACAGCTACGGGAATATCCCGCACTGGCGCGACCCTCTGCATTTTTACGGTACCGAATATAACGGTCACCTGCTGTTGCGCGACATCGAACTCATCGTGTTTGCGCGTAACGGGTATCCGAAACCCGATGAGACGGCACACCTCCTGAAAGGGTATGCGCCGCTCCACTGGCTCGGTGCCGAAGAAGGTTTTGTCGGGAAATACTCCAGCACGCAGATCCGCAAGGATCTCTGGCGCAACAGGGGCGAAAAGCCCGCTGGGCTGGACCCGAAAGTGTACCGCTACATCATCGAGAACGACCTGTACAGGGAATAAAAGGGGGTACGGTAATGGATTTTGTAGATAAATTAAGGGCGAAACCTGTGGTGCAGAAGGCCGAGAAGTTCTTCCCGGCAATCGCGTTCCTTGCGGGTTTCAGCTGGGATTCCATAACGCTCGGGCAGAAGATTGACCAGTCCGACTTGGCGTTCCTGCTTGCGTATTACGTGGGGGCGTTTATCCTGGTGGTGCTGCTTTCTGCGCACCTGGAACATCCGGAAGGCTGGACGAAGGAACGCCTGCAAGCGGCCAAAACGGCTACTCCGCGTAAACCGCCCGTGCAGCCCGCAGCTCCGCAGAAGCCCCCGGTACAGCCCGCGACGGTGAAGCCGGCCGCCAAAGCTTCGCAGCCCTCAACGTTCGCCGCATCTGCAAAATTCTCTGCGGTCGCGGGAAAGATGGCGAACATGGCGAAACCGGCGACGACCGTGGTCGCATCGAAAATCAAGAATGTTGCAGATGCCTCGGCAACTAAACTGAAGAGTGCCGCCGAAGCCTCGACTGCCGAGGCCAAGAAGTTGGCCGACAAGATTGGTTACGAATCTACCGCGGTTCCGAAGAACGCGATTGTCGTGCACCACCGGTTCCTCGACCGCGAGTGGAGCGAAGCCTGGAAATCCCGCTTCACGTGGATGATGCAATTCTGCTTCGGTAGCATGTACAGCGCCCTCGTTGTCTGCTATTTCAAGAGCAGCGGCTCGCTTGCTTCCCTTATCCTGGTGCTAATGCTTGCGGTTCTCCTTGTGGGGAACGAGTTCCTGCAAAAGAAGTACGAAAGTTTCGGCGTGAGCCTGGCCTTCTTCTGCCTGCTCGGGACGATGTTCATGAACTTCACCATCCCGCATCTGGTTCACAGAATCGGGTTTATCTGGTTCTTCTTGAGTACGCTCGCCTCCTTCGGGGTCTGCGTGGGCATCCAGAGGCTTTCGCACCACAAAAAGCGCGTTCTGATTGCACCTGCCATCATAAGCACGGCGCTTGTCGTCGCTTACGTGATGAACTGGGTTCCGCCTGTGCCGCTCGTGCTGAAGCAGCAGATGGTTTGCCAGAATTTCGACAGGACGAATTATTCGTGCGATGTCGACGTTCCTACGTTCTTGCAGACCATTGGGGTGAAGCTCCCGTCGGTTCACCGTATCGATGGAGCCGAAGTCTATTTCCTTTCGTCGGTCTATGCGCCTGCCGATTTGAAGGCCGAGCTGGAATACCGCTGGTACCTCAAGGACGAGAAGACGGGCAATTACAAACTTATCGACAAGGTATCTTCGGGCCGCATGGTCATGCGGGGCGGTCGCGAGGCCGGCTACCGCAGCTATACTAAAAAGAAGAATCCTCCTGCTGGCCGTTACCGCGTAGAGACCGCTTACAAGAACGGAGCCGTTATCGGTTCGCAGAAGTTTGAAATCTTCGACGACGGTCCGGCAGAAAAGGGCTTTGCCCGCGATTCCCTCCAGTAACGCATGAAGGCTCCCCGCGACATGTACTTCGAAAGCGAGGTGCGCCCCGAACAGAACGGGCGCCCTTTGCTGGATTCTCTTGTTGAACGCTTTACCTATCACAGCCGCGAGGAATGGGTCGACCGCTTTATGCGGGGGCTCGTGACGCTGAACGGTGTGGTTGCTGGTCTCGACACGATAGCGCACAAGGGTGACAAGGTCGTCTACCACGTGGAAAACTACGAGGAGCCCGAGGTCCCGACGGATTTCGATACCGTATTCGAGGACGACGAGTTTATCCTGGTCGCAAAGCCGGCGGGCATCCCCGTGCACCATACGGGGCGCATTTTCTACAATACCTTCGCTTCCGTTGTCCGGCGGGCGACCGATTGCGAGACGGCGACACCCATGCACCGCCTCGACCGCGATACGGGCGGACTCATGCTGTTTGCGAAGTATGCGGAGACGGCTGCCCGTTTCCAGAAGAATCTCGACCGCATTCTGCTCGGCAAGTTCTACTTGGCGGTTGTACGCGGCGAGTTCCCGCACGAAGAATTCCGTTGCGATTTCCCACTGCGCGAAGACCCGGCAAGCCCCCTGCGCGTAAAAATGTTCCGGTTCGACGACGGCAAGCCCTGTTCGACCATTTTCCGCAGGCTCAAGGTTTTCGAGCGCGATGGCCAGGTCTATTCCGCGCTGGAATGCGAACTCTTGACGGGGCGCAAGCACCAGATTCGGGCGCATCTTGCCGAACTCGGGTTCCCAATCGTGGCTGACCGCCTTTACGCCCACGATGGGGTCTATTACGATAAATTAGCCCGCGAGGGCCTTTCCGAGGAAGATTACCGGTTCCTGGGCGGACACTACCACATGCTCTATGCATACAAGGTGAAACTGCTCCTCCCGTATTGGGATTCTCCCCGCGTATTTACAAGCGACAATTTTCCGTCAGAAATGAAGTCGCTGCTCGCTGATTTTGCTATCTTATAGCTCGAAAAGTCGAACCTGTATGGTTCAAGGAGTAAAACATGAAATCTAAAGTCCTGCTGGGTATTGCCTCGCTTTCCTTGATGATGGCAGCCTGTGATTCTTTATCTGTCGATAAATCTGCAAAGTCCATTTCGGCAAATTCTTCGGATGACCAGAAGTTTGCCTATATGCTGGGTGCCCAGTTCGGCCTCCAGAACTTCAAGATGATTCCGCTGCAGATGGGTGAGGAAATCGACGAGGACGTCGTTGTCCAGGCTATCATGGACAGCTACAAGGCCAATAAGGATACGAACTTCAAACTGCAGATTTCCGTGGATTCGCTCAGGCGCGTCGGTTTCGACTACAATTCCAATGCACGTACCCGTATGGAAGGCATCCGTCCGGATAGCGCTACCGTGGCATCCTTTAACGGAGACCAGTCCAAGTTCCGCGCCTACATGGATTCTGCCATGAAGGCCCTGCCGGTGAAAAAGGCCCCCCTTCCCAAGAAGGAAGCCGGTGAAAAAGGCCCCCCTTCCCAAGAAGGAAGCCGTGAAGCTCGGCGATGATGCGACCGACAACCAGAAGTTCTCCTACTTTATCGGTGTGCAGTTCGAAAACCAGTTCTCGGCTATCGGTTCCCAGTTCCAGACCGAATTCGACGTGGACTACTTTGTGCTCGGTGTCCGTGAAGCCGGTGCCAAGTCCCGCGACACGACTCTTGCGCTCACTCTGCCCGAAGATTCCCTCAAGGCCGTTGGCGAACGTTACAATGAGAAGATGAAGGTCCTCCGCGAAGAAGCCATGAAGAAGGCTCAGGAAGAAGAAGCCAAACTGAAGGAAGCGGTGAAGGGTCTTCGTGGCGATACGCTCGTGAACGGTATGCCTGCCAAGATGAACTTCCAGGTGAAGGTCTCCGGCATCACGAACAAGGCCGAAAACCTCGAAACCTGGGCTGGTAAGCCGCTCCTGATTTTCTACTTCTCCGCGACCTGCGGCCACTGCGCTCACGCCGCTCCGCAGATTCTCGAAATTGCGAAGGAATTTGCCCCGAAGGGCCTTACCACGGTTGCCGTTGCCAGCGGTGGAAACAACAAGTCCGGCATTCGCAAGTTTGCCGACAATGCGAAGTTCGACGATACCATCAATATTGTGTGGGATGAAGCCCGCCAGTTCGGCGAACTCTACAGCGATGGCTACGTGCCCAAGGTCTACCTCGTGAACCCGGATGCCTCGTATAAGGAATACGTGGCCTTCGAAAGCGAGAAGGAAACCCTCAAGCAGGAAATTGCCGCCCTCATGGATGGCACTCCCGTGGTCTGGAAGATCGACCCGCCGAAGACTGCCGAGGTCGACACGCTCAAGCCTGCTGCTGCCAAGTAAGGTCTAGTTCCGTCGTCACGCTGACCCTGGTCAAATTCTGGAAAAACTCCAGTCAGGGTCGGCAATCATAAAGTTTGTAGTCTTTCAATGCTAGTCGCAGAATTTGATGTCGTAGTAGTCGGTGGCGGCCATGCCGGCATCGAAGCGGCCCATGCCGCCTGGAAACTCGGTGTGAAGACCGCCATGCTCACGATGGACGTGAATGCCATCGGGCGTATGAGCTGTAACCCGGCCGTAGGCGGGGTGGCTAAAGGGCAGATTGTCCGCGATATCGATGCGCTCGGCGGCCTGATGGGGCTTTTGACCGACAAGGCGGGCATCCAGTTCCGCATGCTCAACATGAGCAAGGGTCCTGCTGTTTGGGGCCCGCGAGCCCAGTGCGACATGAAGTATTACAGCGAGGTGGCCCGCGACACGATCCTCTCGCTGGATGGCCTTTCGGTAATTCAGGGCGAACTGGCCGCTTTCGACCGCATGGTGGATGGCCGGCTGGAACTCACGCTTTTGGATGGCAGCCGCTGCATTACGCGCGCGCTTGTGATTGCGAGCGGGACGTTCCTTGCTTCCAAGATGTTCACTGGTCTCGAGACGAGCATCGGTGGGCGAGTGGGCGAACCGAGCGCCGACAAGCTTTCGGAATGCCTTGCCCGCGAGCATATTGCGCTCCGCAGGCTCAAGACTGGGACTCCGAGCCGCCTCGACCCGGATTCCATCGATTTTAATGAATGCGACGTCCAGCATGGCGATGCATCTCCGTGGCCCATGAGCGACCGTCACCTGAAATTGGCCGACGGCATGCCCGATGACCGTTTCTGGGGCGATACTGCGGCGCACTTTGTCCGTAACGATTGCGTATGCTGGATTACGCGCACCAATATCAAGACGCACGACATATTGCGCAGCGGGTTCAAGGACAGCCCGATGTTCAGCGGGCGCATCCACGGCAAGGGCCCGCGCTACTGCCCGAGTATTGAGGACAAGATAAACCGCTTCGGCGACCGCGACGGTCACCAGCTCTTCCTTGAACCGGAACAGGCGGATATCGGCCGCGTGTACATCAATGGCTTCAGCTCGAGTTTGCCCGCCGACATCCAGCTGGCGGCCATCCACACGATTCCGGGCCTTACGCGTGCCCGCGTGTTGCAGATTGGCTATGCGGTAGAATACGATTCTGTGGACGCCACGCAACTTTACCCGACCTTCGAATGCAAGAACGTTCCCGGCCTGTACTTTGCGGGCCAGGTTTGCGGTACGAGCGGTTACGAGGAAGCTGCGGGTCAGGGACTCCTGGCCGGCATCAACGCGGCTCTGAAAATAAAGGGTGAAGCACCCTTTATTTTAGGTCGTTCCGACAGCTACCTCGGGGTGATGGCGGACGACCTGTCGAACATCCTGCTCGACGAGCCTTACAGGATGTTCACGAGCCGCGCCGAATACAGGCTCTTCCTCCGGAGCGACAATGCGGAAATGCGCCTCAAGGAACGAGCCCGCGAAATCGGGATGATTTCGGACGAAGATTACGCCGACTGGAAGCGCCGCCGTGAACTGATGGACGAAGCCCGCAAGCGCCTTGCCGAGGAATCGGCGCTGCCCGAACAGGCGAACGTGGTTCTCGAAAGCGGGGGACAGGCGCTTGCAAGCGAACGCACCCGCTGGATAAACGTTTTGCGTCGCCCGGGAATCGACCCGGAGCTGTTCTTCCGGACTGCGCTCCCGGACATGCCGCTGACCCGCCGTGACCAGTGGTTCCTGTATGCCGAGGAAATCTATGCCGGATTTTTCGACCGTCAGGCTCGTGAAATCGATGACCAGAAGAAGATGGAATCGGTACGCCTGCCCGAGGACTTGGACTACATGCAGGTGACGGCCATCAGCATCGAGAGCCGCCAGCGCCTGAATTCTCACAGGCCGCTCACGCTGGGCCAGGCGAGCCGCGTCCCCGGGGTGCGTCCTGCCGATATTACGGTCCTCGCGCACTGGCTTGAAAACAGGCCTTAATTGGGCCTCACTTGCATTTTTCACAAAAAAATGCTATCTTTGCGCCGTCAAATTAACATAATTGTCTAAAGACAAAATTTCCAAGAGGTACATTATGGCAGAAGAAACAGAAGTCAAATCCACCGAAGAAGTCAAGCCTCAGGAACCGAAATCCAAAGAAAAAGCTCAAGAAAAGAAGGCCCCGGCCAAGAAGAAGCGCCCCCTGAACGCCAAGCGCAAGGGTGCCGCTCCTGCTGCCAAGAAGCCGGCCGTTTTCAGTGATTCCCTGGAAGACCGTTTCCCCGCCCTCGCCGCCAAGCTCAAGAAGCAGATCGAGGACGGCATCAAGCAGAAGATCAAGGATGCGCAGAACGACCCGAAGGTCAAGGCTGCCTCCAAGAAGTTCGCTGCCGAAAAGTAATCTAGATTGCGATCTAGATTTCTTAGACTTTAAAAAACACCCTCGGTTTCCCGGGGGTGTTTTTGTATGGGAGGCTGGACTAGCGCTTTTGGAATGTCCTCAAGAAGTTCTGCTTCCGTTTGGGGACAACGGCTCCTCTGATGTCGTAGGCCGTTCCATTAGGCTTTTGCACGCGGGTGCGCGGAGCCTTGAATATCGCATCTATCTTTTCATCTTCGATGCTCGCTTTGAGTTCGGGGAGCGAGAAAGTGTAATTTGCGAGCGTCAGCGAATCGCCTTCTATTTCGAGCCCGCTTATGATGACTTTCTTCGACTTCCCGGGTTCTGCGTTCTCGAATTCTGCGACCGCTTCTCCGGTCAGGGAAAGCGTGTCTCCTTCGACAAGCCCGTCGAGGACGGGAGTTCCCGAAAGGGTGGCCGTCGTGGTGCTGTCGTACTTCTTGTCGTTTGCCGTGATGCCCGAAACGGTCAGCGCTTTAGGCTTGATGGAAACGGTAGTTGAACCGCCCGTGAAGTAGTAACCGCGCTGGTTCGAGTACATGTTGTCTGTCGTTACCTGTAAATCGTATTCGCCGACATTTACTGCCGTGTAGGCAGGACCGTCGAACCCGAAGGAACCGCGGATAATGCTGTTGTCGTAATTGTCGGGCGTGATGAGTACGGCGTAGTTGTTGTAGGGTTTTCCGTTGTACGTCATTGAATTTGGCATGGGATAGATTTTGATTTCTTTCATGAACATGCGCAGCATGGGTCTCGTGTGGTTCTGGACCATGATCCATTTGTCCTTGAAGTCCCACAGCTGGCTTGCAGACTGCTTGAATTCTGTAGTATCGTACTTGTTGCGGTCGATGAGCTTGCTTAAGTTGTCTATTTTCGAATACCTTGTCGTGGAATCGGCAATGGATTTGGGCGATTTGATGGAATAGAAGCTTGCGTATGAGGCGGTTATGGTCCCCTCATTGATGCCCGTGATGCCGCCGAAGTTCTTGTAGTTCGAAGCCTCGGGCTGGTAATCGTTGATGGCGTATGTCCTTTCGATGGTTCCGTTATTTTGTCCGGTGATGCCGCCAAACTCATAGTATGCTTGGACGGTAGAATTGTCTATATAGGAATCTTGGATTTTTCCGCTGTTCTGGCCGACAAAGCCGCCGACCATGTTTTCTCCGCGGATGGTGCTGTTGGTAATGAATACGTGGCTGATGGTGGGGGTGGACATTCCGGCGATAAGTCCGGTGTATCGTCCGCCGGAGACTTCGAACTTGTCGAAACCGATACTGTCGATCGTTCCGGAGAGATCCTTGAATATCCCGACGACATTGTAGGTACCCGCAGAAATTTTCACGTCGCTGATGACGTGAGCGTTACCGTGCAGTTTCCCGGAAAAACTGGAGATTGGTTCAAAGTTCGCTTCGCCTTTACCGGAAATGTCCTGCGTCAGGCGGTACGTGGCATCATTTGGACAATCTTCGCGAGCCATCTTGGTGAAGTCGCTGTACGATGAAATCAGGTATTCGCCGTTGCTATTCTGTGAAAGTTCGCATTCGGCGTGCAGTGCGATGGGAAAGAGGAATAAAAGTGATGTGTAAATTTTTTTCATGTTTTTCTCCTTGTAAAAAAATAAGCAAATATTTTGCAAAAAAAACACTGAAAAACGCTTTTTTTGAAAGGAAGCCGATGAAAAGCATCTAATGGCGGATGGATTACACGGCCCGTGTATTTTTCTATCTTTGGGGGCGTTCTTAAACCCCCGAAAAATTATGATCAGCATTACCAAGCTTTTGATGGATACCCCGAATTACGGCGACCAGCTGCGTTACGAACCTCGCGCCCACGAATGCAAGAACGGCGTGGCGCCGGGACGTGGCCCCGTGGTGGTGTGGAACTGCACCAAGACTTGTAACTTGAGCTGCGTGCACTGCTATGCCCGCTCCGAGGCCATCAAGTACCAGAACGAGCTGACGCACGACGAGGGTATCGCTCTCATCGACCAGTTGTCCGATTTCAAGGTTCCGGTAATCCTCTTTAGCGGAGGCGAGCCTTTACTTCGCCCCGACTTTTTTGAGCTCGCGAACTATGCGGCAAGCAAGGGAATCCGCCCGACCATCAGCACTAACGGCACTTGCATTACCGAGGATGTCGCGAAGAAGCTCAAGGACATGGGCGTGGGTTACGTGGGCATCAGCTTGGATGGTTGCGAGTCGACGCACGACAAGTTCCGCGGCAAGGAAGGCGCTTACAGGCTCGCTCTCCGCGGTATCCGCAACTGCGTGGCGACAGGCCAGAAGGTGGGCCTCCGCTTCACGATCACGCGCTACAACGTGCAGGACCTGAATGCGATTTTCGATTTGCTCGAAAGCGAGAACATCGACCGCGTGTGCTTCTACCACCTGGTGTATAGTGGGCGCGGTTCGGCGATGGTCGCAAATGACCTGAACCACGAAGAAAGCCGCAAGGCGATGGACCTGATTATCGACCGCACGCTTGACTTCAAGAAGCGCGGTATCGACAAGGAGATCCTGACCGTCGACAACCATGCGGATGCAGTTTATTTGTATTTGCGCATGAAGCGCGAAGACCCTGCCCGCGCCGAGAAGGTACTGGAACTCATCCAGCGTAACGGCGGGAACCGCAGCGGTATGGCGTTCGGCAACATCGACAGCATCGGAAATGTTCACCCCGATCAGTTCACGCAGTACATTACGCTTGGGAACGTGCGCGAACGCAGTTTCGGCGAAATCTGGAGCGACGAATCGAACCCGATTATGGCGGGCCTCAAGAACCGCAAGCCTATCCTGAAGGGGCGCTGCCCCAAGTGCGCCTACCTGAACCTCTGCAACGGAAACTTCCGCACCCGCGCCGAAGCCGTGACCGGCGACTTCTGGGAACAGGACCCGGCCTGCTACCTGACGGACGAGGAGATTAATGGATAATTGATAATGGATGATGGATGATGTGAAATTATCAATTATCAATCATCAATTATCAATCAGTTTTTCACTTCTCACTTCACATTGAATATGACTGCCCTTGAACAACATCTTCTCGACATCATCCAGGATGCCTTCCCGCTGGAAGAGCGCCCGTACCAGGTGCTCGCGGACATGTTGAATGCGCAGGGGAGTGCGGGCGAGCAGCCTCGCGAGTCTTTTACGGAACAGCAAGTTTTTGATGCGGTCGAGAACCTGCGAAAAGCGGGCGTGATTCGCCGCATCGGTGGCATCTACGACTCGCATAGATTGGGCTTTATTTCGCGCCTGTGTGCGGGCAAGGTTCCGTCGATTGCGACCGGAGCCGCAGACGATTCCGCCCTTGATATTTTTGCCGCCGCCGTCAATGAAATTCCCGCAATTACGCATAACTACGTGCGCTCCCATGAATACAATGTCTGGTTTACCGTCATTGCGGAGTCCGAAGGCAAAATTTGCAGGATTGTCGATGGGCTTTGTGCCGCAACGGCTTTGCATGATGTGCATGTCCTTTATGCGACGAAGAAGTTCAAGATAAATACGGTAATGGGGAAGACGTCTGTCGGAATGAATGCGCCTATGCGGTCAGTGGGTAATGGGGCGAAAGAGTCTCTTTCCAGTGTCTTGACCGCTTCTGATCGTGAGCGCATCCGCATTGCCTGCGGCGATATCCCGCACACGCTTGCACCTTTCAAGGACTGGAATGTTTCCGTCGATGGCCTCCGCGAAGACCTGATTCAAAAAAGGATGCGTCGTTTCGGAGCCATTTTACGCCATCAACAGGCGGGTTTCGCGCATAATGCGATGGTCTGCTTTGATGCACTCACCGATGCCGGCGCAGTTATAGCGAAAAATCCCCATATTTCCCATTGCTACGAACGTCCGGCTTTCGAGGGATTTCCTTACACGCTCTACGTGATGATGCATGCGCAGTCTCCCGAAGAACTTGACTCGTTTATAAAGGATGCTGCCACGTCGCTTGGCAATCCGGATTTTGTCGTACTCCATTCGATTCGCGAACTCAAGAAAACGAGTTTCCGCTTTTTCGAATAGGATACCTGTATTTACAACAAATTAATGTAGGCCCCGATGCGGTGGCCCGTCTCGAAGCCGAACAGGTTTCCTTTGTTGATTTCGTAGTCCAGTCCGACACCAATCGGCAGTCCGAAAAAGTTGAATGACCTCAGGACGTCGAATCTCATTTTGAAGCCGCGGTACTTGTCATCCATTTTGCGGTAGGGAGTATCCAAGTTCCTGTTTTCGGAATCATTTATTCGTGCGCCGTACAGGAACGTCTCGCTGATTTTCCATCCCGTTTTGAGCGTCTCGTCCCAGAGTTGCTTCCATACGAACGAAGCCTTCAGGCCGATTTCGTCACCGGGCTTGTAATTTTTGTCTTCGAGAAATTTGCTATAGCGGAAGGCCGTGCCGAGCGTGAGTGCCTTGGATACCTGCAGATAGGTATAGGGCTCGAAGTTCATGCGGTGGAATCTCTGCAATTGCGACCCTTCGCCGGGTGGAAGCCGCCAGCTCACGTCAATACCGATGTTCTTGTAGACGAGGCTGCGCAATCCGAGGTAAGTTTCGTTGAACCCGTTTACGTGCAGGTTGCAGTAATTGTGGAGGTAGCCTTCGGTGGAAAGTTCGTAACTGTAGCTCAGGAATCGGAAGGAGGCGTCAACATATAAGCTAAAACGACGGACGGGCGAGAATTCGGCCGAGACCTTTGTATCGAGGCTATATATGTCGTCATTGAGTTCAAAGGTGGTTTCAATATTTATATTTGTTGCAGGGGGAAGCACCGGGTGTAAAACCTCTGTGGCCATGCAATGGAGTGTGGCGCAAAGCAGTGTTAATCCGATTCTCTTGAACATTGTTCTAAAAATATATTATTTTGACAAACGAATGAGGTCGTGCTTGCGAAATCTTCTGCTGTCATTGCTCCTGCCGCTGTTCTTATGTGGCTGTGTTTGGGATGGCACCGAGGATTCTCCGGCATTTCTTCCGCTGGACGATTCGCAGTACCCGTATGCGGACTTGCCCCGCATTGTTATTGAGACAGAGGATTTCAAGGAGATTCGTGACAGGGAGACGGAAATCCCGTCTCATTTGCAGATATACGGTGAAAGCGCTCCCGAGAGTCCGGTTTACTCCCTCATGTTGCGCGGTCGTGGCAATTCTAGTTTCAAGATGCCCAAGTACGGCATGAAACTTGAGTTTGATGAAAAGGTCAGTTTCTTCGGAATGCCCGAAAATAGGGACTGGGCGCTTGTCGGTAACTTCGGCGACAAGACGCACTTGCGTAACTTCATGATGACTCGCCTTTCGGAATGGCTGAATGCGCGCTATACGCCGCGCTGTCGGTATGTGGAAGTGTTTTTGAACCGCAAGTACGTTGGACTTTACCTGCTTTCAGAGACGGTGAAAGTTGGAAAGTATCGGGTGAACATCGCCAAGAACGATTCCTCTTTTTTGTTCGAGAAAGAGAGCAGCAAGAAACAGGATTCGCCTTTCGTCACATCTTCCATGGGGTATTCGTTCCATGTGAAGAATCCTCGCGACTTGAAACCCGAGTCGGCGGAGATGCTCCTTTCTCACTTGAATGCTTTTGAGGAATACCTTCAGGAGGAGGGATTCCAGAACGGGAAGAAAATGAGCGAGTGGATTGATATGAATGACTTCTTGCGTTATTACTGGGTTCAGGAATTCTCGAAGAATGAAGACGGAAATTTTGCGCGCAGCATATTCATGACGTGGCAAAAGGGCGGACTGCTACATTTTGGCCCGTTGTGGGATTTCGATATATCGTTCGGCAACGAGTCGTATAAGAAGAACCGTCCGTCTGGAGGTTGGTATATCCGTAATCATCGTTGGTTCAGCTACATCATGAATGATCCTGCGATCAGGGTTGCCACGCGTAATTATTGGCTCAAAAATCGCGATACTTTCCGTGCGCTTGCCGATAGCGTCCCCCTTTACGTGTCGAACATTTCTCGCGCTCTCGAAAACGAATACAGGCGTTGGCCCATTATGGAAAATACCGAAAACTGGGCACTCAAGGACCCTTACAAGGATTACGACGAGGCTTTGGATTCCCTTGTCTTGTGGATGCACGCCCGCTATGAATGGATAAATAACGCGCTGGAATAGCGTGTGTGCCGAGCGGCTCCTTATTTTTCTAAATTGTCTCCATGCGCAAAATTTACATGGCAGGCATGAGCCACAAGGTGGCCGAAATCGCGATACGCGAGAAGTTCTACATCCCGATGGATGTCAAGACTGCCGCACTTGAAAACAAACCATTTGACGAACTTTTGATTCTTGCGACCTGCAACCGTACCGAGGTGTACGTGGCTTCTGATCGCGAACTGGAAGCCCATGAACTTTCGCGTTACGTCTGTAGCCTTGCAGGACAGGACTACGAAAATTTTGCGAATTTCTTTTACGAAAAGGGCGGCGACGATGTGGCGCACCATGTGATGAACGTCTGCGCCGGCCTTGATTCTGTTGCCGTGGGTGAAGACCAAATTCTGCACCAGATTGGCCGTGCTTACGAGACGGCGCACCAATACGGGGCGACGGGAAATACCCTGAACAAGTTGTTCCAGGGGGCTATCCATACGACCAAGCGCATCAAGACGGAGACGAACCTGAGCAAGCTCAGCTGCAATATCCCGTTCTTGGCGATGAAGCAGGTGCAGCGTACGTTTGACGATCTCGAAAACCGCACCGTGTATATCGTGGGGCTGGGCGAGATGGGTTCCCTGATGCTCAAGTACGTGCAGGAGAATACGACGAAGATTTTTGCGAGCAGCAAGACATTCGCGAACGCTGAAAAGTTTGCCGACGTGCTTACGCCTGTGCCGTTTGAAGACCGTTATGCGGTGCTCGGCAAGTGCGACGTGGTGATACTCTGCAGCGCTTGCCACGAACCGATTGTAACGAAAGACGATTTTGTAAAGGCCTGTCGTTCTGGCACGGAACAATGCGAAGCGATAGAATCTAAGCGCCTTGTAATCGATCTCGGAAGTCCGCGCAATGCGGAATCGAGCATCGGTGAACTCGATGGCGTGGAATACGTGTGCGTCGACGATCTTGAAAAAATCGTTTCGGAAAATCGCCGCCTGCGCATGGTGGAACTTGATGCCGCCCAGAAGATTTTGAAGGAAGGCACGGAAGAATTTTTGCAGTGGTACCGCATGGATGACGTGGCGAAGGCGATAAACGTGCTTGCCGATACGATGGTGCGTACTGCGAATGAGGAAAGTGGAAAACTGCTCCGCTCCTTGCCCGACTTGCCGGAAGAAGACCGCGAACGCATAGCGATGATGTACGAGCGTTTTGCCAAGAAGATGGCGAACGATTATCTGTACAAGGTGAAGGCCGAAAATTCAAAAGAAGACGTGAAAGTTTTCCTCAAGTGCCTGGATTTGGCCGGAAAGCGTCATCAGGTTCGCGATGCGGAATCTTTCGGGGGAGGGAACTAGATGGGAAACGCTTTGTTACGTGTCGCGACGCGCCAGAGCGCTCTTGCGTTGGCCCAGACCAAGATGGCCGCCGATGTGATTGCTGCCGCTGCGGGTATCGAGTACGAACTCGTGCCGATGACGACTGAAGGCGATCGCAGGCTAGACAAGTCCCTGGCTAGTTTTGGCGGGAAGGGCGTCTTTATCAAGGAACTTGAGGTTGCTCTGCTCGAAGGTCGCGCTGATATTGCGGTGCATAGCCTGAAGGACATGCCCGCCGAAGTTTTGCCTCAGTTCAAGCTTGCCGCAGTCCTTCGGCGCGAGGACCCGCGCGATGCGTTTATTGCCCGCGGGGGCGTGTATGGCACGAAGTTCATGGATTTGCCTGCGGGTGCCCGCGTCGGAACCGGGAGTATCCGTCGTGTGGTGCAGTTGAAGGCGCTTCGCCCCGATATCGAGTACGTGCCGATTCGCGGGAACATCCAGACGCGCCTCTCTAAACTCGAGGAACTTGATGGGGTCGTGCTGGCTGCTGCTGGCCTCAAGCGCATGGGCTTAGCCGACCGTGTGACGGAATATTTTGACACCGATAAGGTTTTGCCTGCGTCGGGCCAGGGAATTTTGGCGATAGAAACGCTTAGCCCGTCTGCCATTCTAGATCCGCAAAGCGGCGATAGAATTCAAGCCATTCTCTCCCGCGTAAACCATGCGCCGACTTATTGCATCGCTGTTGCCGAGATGGCGTTCCTCAAGGCGCTCAATGCGGGCTGCCAGTTCCCCGTGGCTAGTTTCGCAGAATATGCATCTCAGTCCGGGAAAAATGAATTTGCGAATGATTTGCAAATTAAAAAAGGCTCGCAAATTATGAAAATTCGCGGAATCTACTGGGATGAAGCCTCCCGGCGACTGCTCTGTGCGGAACATCAATGCCCGATAAATTCGGGTATATCTGATGAAGGCGATTTTGCGGATGCAGTCAACAAGGCGCGCGAACTCGGTATAGCCCTCGCTGAAAAAATAAAGAACGAATTGTAGGTGGATTTGAGATGAGCGGTGCTGGAAAAGTTTACTTGATTGGCGCAGGTCCCGGCGATCCGGGGCTGTTGACGCTTCGCGGTAAGGCTTTCGCGGTAAGGCTGTCATTGAAAAGGCCGACGTTGTGGTCTATGACCGTCTTGTTTCGCCCGCGATTCTCGGGTTCTGCAATCCGAATGCGAAGATGGTGGATGTGGGCAAGATGCCGACGCACCACAAAGTAAAGCAATCCGAAATCAACAAGTTGCTGGTGCAGTTCGCTGTCGAGATGCCCGGCGCGACTATCGCGCGCCTCAAGGGCGGTGACCCGTTTGTATTCGGGCGCGGCGGTGAAGAGGCTCTGGAACTTGTTTCTGCCGGCATCGAATTCGAGGTCGTTCCGGGCATCACGTCTGCTATTTCCGTGCCTGCGTATGCGGGCATTCCCGTAAGCCACCGCGGGATTGCGACGAGCTTCCATATCATCACCGGGCATGAGAAGGCGGAATCCAACGGCGAATTGTCCCTCGACTTTGAAACGCTTGCGAAGTGCCCCGGTACGCTCATCTTC
>CACXXH010000083.1 GCA_902771595.1 Fibrobacter succinogenes
GTCTGGCCGGGCATGCACATGAAGAACACGGAGCTCACGGACTTCACGCCCGGAGCACACTTGATGACCTGCAGGGCCGGGCGCAGCGTATCGGCGGTAGAGTGGATGGCGCCAGAAACGAGGCCATCGACTTCGCCCAGCTTGAGCATCATGGTACCCAACATCACGTTGTCGGCGAGAGCGGCGCGGGCCTGGTCTTCGGTCATGCCCTTCGACTTGCGGAGTTCCACGAGCGTCGGCACGTACTTTTCGGCAAGTTCGGCAGAGGGTTCAATGATTTCGATGTCAGCCGGGAGGGCGACACCCTGTTCCTTCGCGACGGCGAAGATTTCGTCCTTCTTGCCGATGAGCACCGGCACCGCAATCTTGCGGTCGATTACGAGCTTCGCGGCCTGAACGGTACGCGGTTCGCTCCCTTCGGGGAGCACGATGCGCTTCTTGACCTTGGAAGCCTTGAGGAGGAGGCCGGCGCGGAACATGGCCTGGGAGGTCTTCCTTTCGGCGGCGGGCTCGGCGAGGTCCTTCGCGAGGCACTTGGGGCACTTGAGCAGGCGCTTGGGGCAGAACAGGTCGGCATCGTCGCTGTCGCAATAGATTTTCGCGTCGAGCGCGGTGGCGAGGGCCTCGTTGAACTTCTGGGCGACCACGGCGCTCATGCCCTGGGCTCCGGTAACGGCAATAGCGTCAACAGCGGAAAAGTCGTGCATCAGGAAGTCGGCGGCGATCGTCTCCATGAGCACTGCCGTATTGCCCGACTTGATCTGGGCGGCGGCAGCGGCACCGTTCACGTTCAGTTCGTAGGTCGCGCAGGTAAGGCCGGCAGCGGCAATTCCATCTTCAAGTTCCTTGAGAGTCGCTTCCATATGTTCGGAAACGACCAGATATACACGGTTCATAAAAGCTCCTTTTAAAACTTTACGCGATAAAAATAGGATATTTGGAGAGCAAAAAACATGCCCATAAAACCGAAAATTCTGATACTTTTGGTTCCAAAGGATTTTTTTTACCAAAAAGGGGCAAAAATCACCCCTTTTTCACACATTTTATTGCAGTGTAAAATATTATATAGTTGGCATTTAGGGCAAAAATAGGATATATTTAGTATATCGCCCTAGGATTGGGTTTAGTTTAGAAAGGAGCGAGTATTGTGTGGTACAAGTCTATCACTCGAGTTTTCCTGCTCACTTTAGCCATGGCAGTGTGCGCTAGCGCACAGTTTGGTCCGCGTGACAGGAGCTCTTCATCTACTTCCGACGGCCCCGGAAGCGGCAGAACCGTTATCAGGTTCATGCCTTCTTGGACTAATACCTCGGCCGTCATGATTATTAACGGTCAGGAAACCATCATGACCGCAGTCAAGAACTACTGCGGCTGGTTCGAGGCTAGAACACAAAAACCAGCGGGGAATTTCTTCATCCGCTTCAAGCAGACCATCGGCAACACCTACGTGGGTGCCGAAGGCAATGAGGAAGTCGCCACGGGCGCCCTCCCCATGTTCAATGAAATCCTGCTTGACAGCGTCGCCGCCCTGAGCGATACGCTCTGGATCCAGAGCTTCAAGAACGGCGCTCCAGAAGTTTTTGCGGAATACCCGGGAATCCTCGGTCCCTGCCCGACACGCACCATCTCGGTGATGATGTTCGACTGGCTGCACGGCAACCTCGGTGACGGCGAATTCGATAGAATCGATGGCCAGAAAATTTGGCTCGGAGGCCATAACGCCGCCAAGAATGACAGCCTAGACGACGTCACCTACCTCATCAGCAACGACTTCGGTAGCGGCGGCTGCCAGTCCACCGGAGGCAAAGCCATGCTGGGCATGGTGGAGCCGATACTCGGCGCAAACGGCGTGCCCAAACGCAACAGCTCGAACTTCCCCGCAGACTGTCATGGAACTGACTGGCTCGACTACTGGTTCCTGCCTCTCGAAATAGCCGAAGACGCCTCGGGCAAAAAATACACGAACTCCACCTGCCGCAACCTCGACCTCGAGCTTGACAAGGAAGGATACTGGTTCGGGCAGAAGAACAGCCAAAGCCCGGAAAGGGGCCTCTTCTTCCTGGATGACTTCCAATACCTCGACGAAGCGCAAACCGTTCCCAATATTTTCTATGACCGCCTGAACGGAAGCGGCGGTTACCACAATTTCGGCTTCACGATGAAGTTCCAGGCCAAGTTCGAATACGTCCGCGGACAGAAGTTCGAATTCAAGGGCGACGACGACGTGTGGGTGTTCATCAACAACAGGCTCGTCGTGGATATCGGCGGCCAGCACGCCGAAGTGAGCGGCGCCGTGGATCTCGACACTCTCGGCCTCGTCGAAGGCCAGGAATATCCCTTCCACATCTTCTACGTAGAACGCCATACCAGCTCGTCGAACTTCATGATGCGCACCTCCATGGACCTGCACACCGACGCGAGCATCTTCCTCACGAGCGACTCGCTCAACGCGATCGCGACAGGACAGCCCTGGAGCCCCAAGAATTACACCGTCTGGCAGATTACGAAGGGCGACGCCCTTAGCTGCGACTTCGATGCCAACGAGGGCGGCATGATCGATACGACCGAAGGCCCCTCCAACTACCGCCTGACCGGCAACAATCTCGGCGAAGCAGGCGTAATGCTTGACGCTACGAACAAGTGGTGGTACGAAGGCATCATGATTGAAGATAGCTGGACCAGGTTCACCATCGATACCGCAAGGATTGTCGAGAACAACGGTCTTGCCCCGGGCCACTACTACTTGGAAATCACCCTGAAGTCCGATCCCTCGCAGAAGACCGGCGTCTGGTTCACCATCCCGCCGTACAAGGTCCCGACGCTCGTGTTCGCAACCGAGAGGTGGCAGTCCCTGGGACCGCAGGTTTCGGGCGATACGCTCCAGATTGGCAAGTGGGCTTACGAGAAGTACAAGGTGCAGGTGATGTTCCTCGAAGATTGGGCGCAGGTGTCCATCTATAACCAGAACGTCTCCCTGACATCGTCCGACCCGAAGATGCAAATCGTCGACGAGAACGGCAAACCCATCGGCAAGGTGACCCTTGATTCCAGCGGACGCGCAAGCTTCTACGTCATCGCGAACGCACCCGTCTCGGGTGTCACCCTGCAAGCGAAGGGTACGGCATCTTCCGCCTCGTCGTGGATTAAACTCGTATTCCAGGAACCGCCCATCCCGAGAATCTCGCTCGCGAAGATGTTCGACCGCAACGGCGATGGCAAGGGCGATAGCGTGTTCATCCACTTCGACCGCAAGCTCGGTGGCGACAACAAGCTCGATTCCCTGCAGTTCGCGTTCGGTGAAGGATTCCCGGTACAGTCGACCTACGACATCCACAGCAACCAGACTGACATCTCCATCGTCTCCAGCAAGACCTGCGAACCGAAGAAGCACTGCGGATTCAGCTCGCTCGTCTTCACCGGCGGCAAGGAAAGCGTCTACAACGGCAGCGTGGATACTTGGTTCACCTACAAAGAAGGCGGCAAGAGCTATCACTTCCACATCGCGGCCGACCCGCTTACGGACGGCGTGAACCCGATAGTGACGCAGGCCGTCAAGAGTATCGGCAAGAACGGTCACGTGCTGAGCCTCTCGTTCAGCGAGGCCATCACCGATTCCACGAGACAGTTCTTCAAGGACATGTTCAGGTATGTATGCGTCCGCACCGGCGAAGTCGTAGAACCCGAAAAACCGATAGGCGCCGACAAGGGAACCTCCAACAGCAAGATGGACCTGCTGTTCACGATGACCACCGTCGATGCGGTTATCCCCTCCGTGGGCGACTCCGTAGGCTTTGTACCTGGCGAAGGCGGAAGTTCCGTGAACGTGGCTCTCGACCTGAGCAACAACAAGCCGCACAAGTACTCACCGATGGTGAGAATCTCCGGCCAGCAAGATATGCAGATTACCGGTACCGACGTGCGCCCGATTTCGGCCGAGAACCCGATTATCGACACGGCAGGTACGACATCTCCGTTCCTCATCACGAATACCGACGCCGACGCGAAGGCCGTGGCTGATTCCCTCGGCGTGCAAGGTCACCTCGTCGGGTTCGATGTCGCAGAACTCATCGCGACGCAGACCGCCGAAGAAATCGCAAGTCTCGACGCGCTCATCTCGACACTCCTGAAACCGGGCGAAGACGACACCTCCTACACGGTAACCGAAATCACCGAAGAGCAATCGGTCGCCCAGCTTATCGCGCTGATCGAGTCCGGCACCATCACGGGCTTCACCGACGAAGCATACCAAGGCGTGCAGGACGGCTCCATAACCGCCGACAACTACAAGAAGAAACTGAAAGGCGACGACCTCGCCCTGTTCGAAGAATACGTACAGAGCGGTATCGAAGCGAGCCGCGACACTGTCGTGAACATCACGCCCGCCGCCAACAAGGACGTGAGCAAGCTCTTCCAGGATATCATCGACGGGACCATCACGGAGAAGGAACTGAAGAAGGCCGGCGTAAGCGAAGAAGTCATCGAAGCCATCAAGAAAGGAACCATCACGGCTAGCAACCTCGACCAGTTCCGCGACGGCACGCTTACCCTCGTGAAACCCGACGACGTGAAGCTCAAGTACGAAACGTTCTACTACACGCACCTCGGCAACTACGTGGGCGGCAGTTCCGGCACCATCCTCTGCTCCGACAAGGAAGTCTACGGAGAAGAAGGATGTCTCGTGAATACCGGCAACCTGTTCCTCGCCTGGAACATGCGCGCCAAGGACGGCCGCCTCGCCGGCACGGGCGTCTACATCGCCCGCCTGCACATGAAGGTAGTCGTAGGCAAGAGAACCGCCACCGACATCACGCGCGACCTGCTGTGGGGCGTGCGCCGCGGCGGCAAGAACACGCTTGACCTGGGCGCCATCCTGAAGGACAACGGGAATAACAAAAAGAAAAAGAACAGAAGATAATCTCTCTCATTGGTAAGTAAAAAGGCCTGCGGTATTCGCAGGCCTTTTTCATAATGTTCGTTCGCCGTTCAGGGCAAACGTGTTCCGGTCGAACCTTACACGGTGCCGTAGAGTTCGGTCATGTCCTCGCCCGCCTTGTCGAGCATCCAGAACTGGTTCACGTAGGCGCATTCGTCTTCGACGAGGTTGATGCGCAGTCCGTGCTTGCTTTCGAGGTAGCGGTACATGCGGCAGGAATCGGCGCACAGGGCATCGACCATCGCGGTGCTCACCACCAGGGTGACTTCGCGAATCTTGCCCTTGTTGCGTGCGCGGCCCATCCAGCGGTCGATTTCGCCCATCGTGGATTCGAGCATGGCGATACGGCCACCGCCCTGGCATACCGGGCAGATTTCCGTCTTCTCGGTCATCAGGTTCACGCGAACGCGCTTGCGGGTCACTTCCATCAGGCCGAACTTGCTAATCTGCGCGGGGCTGATAGGCGCCTTGTCGCGGCGGATCGCCTTGCGGAATTCCTGGTACACGGAATCGCGGTCGGAATCGGCACCCATCTCGATGAACTTGATGATGATGAGGCCGCCCACGTCGCGCATGCGGAGCTGCTTCGCGATTTCGCGGCATGCTTCGATGTTCGTGTCGAGCGCCTGCCTGTTGCGGTCCTTGCCGCGAGGCTTGCCCATATTCACGTCGATGGAAACGAGCGCCTCGGTCTGCTCGATAACGAGGTTGCCGCCGTTGAACAGCGGGATACGGCGCTGCAGGGAGCGCGCGTAGTCGTTCTCGATCTTGAAGTGCTCGAAGAGGCTCTCGTTGGAATTCCAGAGCTTCACCTTGTTGAGTTTGTCCGGAGAAAGCACCTTCAGGTAATCGCGCAGGGCGATGAATTCCTCGCGGTTGTCGATGTACACGAAGTCGGTGTTCTCGCCGAAGTATTCGCGCACCGTCTGTTCGATGGAATCGGATTCCTCGTAGATGCAGGTTTCGGCAGGCTGGTTCGCGAAGTTGAACTTCGTCTGTTCCCACTTGCTCTCGAGTTCGCGCATCTGCTTGCGGATTTCGAATTCGGATTCGTTGAGGCCGTTCGTGCGGACGATGTAACCCACGTCGCGGCCCTTGAGGCGGCGGACGACCTTCTTGAACTCGCGGCGCTTGGCCGGATCGCGTTCGCGCTTGGAGACGCCGATGAAGTTCGTTCCCGGCATGCACACGAGGAAGCGCCCCGCAAAACTCAGGTGAGTCGTAAGACGGGCACCCTTGGTGCTGATGGGTTCCTTCACCACCTGCACCATGATTTCCTGGCCTTCCTTAAGAATCTCGTCGATGGAGATTTCCTTGGACGGACCGCCCTCGTCATCGTCGTCACCGTATTCGCGGCGCAGAAGTTCGCTACGGTCCATCGCATCGTCCTGATGCAAGAAGCCGGCCTTCTCCATGCCGATATCGATAAACGCGGCCTTGAGCGCGGGCAGAACCTTCTGCACCACGCCCTTGTAGATATTGCCGAGCACGCGCGTCGACGACACGCTTTCCACGACCAGTTCCGCAAGTTCGCCGTCTTCCATGATGGCGATGCGCTTTTCGTAAGGAGTCTTGCTAATGAGGATTTCGCGCTTGCACTTGTTGCGGCTGCGTTCCCTGCCGCGCTTGGGGCGGGCAGATGTCGCCGGAGCGTCGGATTCCGCGAAGTTGTACAGATCCGTGATGTCTTCCTTTTCGGCATTGAACATCCAGAACTGGTTCACGTGCGCGTGGTCGTCCTGAACGAGCTCGACCTTCATGCGGTGCTTGTCTTCGAGGTAGTGCAGCATCCTAGCCCTGTCGCGGACGAGGACCTCCACCATCGGAGCGCTGAGCACGAGCGTCACGTTCTTCAGGTTGCCCTTCGCATGGGCGCGCGCCATCCAGCGGTCGATCATGCCGAGTGCGGATTCGAGCGTGGCGATACGGCCACCGCCATGGCACACCGGGCAGGCCTTGGTCTTGCCGGAATCATCACGAACGCGCTTGCGGGTAATTTCCATGAGGCCGAACTGGCTTATGGGCGAAGGAATCACCGTCGCCTTGTCGCGGCGGGCGGCCTTGCAGAATTCCTGGTACACCGTCTCGCGGTCGGCATCGGATTCCATGTCGATGAAGTCGACGATGACGAACCCGTCGATGTCCCTGAGCCTGAGCTGCTTCGCGATTTCGCGGCAGGCGTCGATATTGGTCTCGAGGATGATCTTGCTCTGGTCCTTGCCGTGCACCTTCGGTCCGGTGTTCACGTCGATGGAGAGGAGAGCCTCGGTCTGTTCGATAACGAGGTTCCCGCCGCGGGAAAGCGGCACCTGGCGCTGCAGGGAGCGCGCATAGTCGTTCTCTATCTTGAAGTATTCGAACAGGCTCTCGCTGGAGCTCCAGAGCTTCACCTTGTCCAGCATGTCGGGAGCGACTTCGCGCAGGTAGTCACGCAGCGTGAAGTATTCGTCGCGGTTGTCGACATACACGTAGTCGGTGTTCTCGTTGAAGTATTCGCCGATGCAGCGGCCCGCAGGATTGGATTCCTCGTAAATGCAGGCGCCAGGAGCGGCACCCGCAAAATTGTCCTTGGTGCGGCCCCACTTGGCCTCGAGGAGGCGCATCTGCTGCTGCAGTTCCTCTTCGGTGGCGTTCATGCCTTCGGTACGCACGATGTAGCCCACGTCGCTTGCCTTGAGGCGGTTGACCATTCCCTTGACCTCGCGGCGACGAGCGATATCGCGTTCGTGCTTGGAGACGCCAATGAAGTCTGAATTCGGCATGCAGACCAGGAGGTTCCCGGGAATGAGCAGGCGCATGGTAAGCCCGGCGCCCTTGTTGCCTTCGGGTTCCTTGTTCACCTGCACCATGATTTCGTCGCCTTCGCGGAGCGCCTTCTCTATGGCAACTTCCGAATGCGAATCATCATCGTCGTCGGATGCGCGGGAAAAGGAGGCATTCCTGTCGACGACCTCGTCCTGATAGAGGACTCCATCGGTGCCGAGACCCACGTCCACATATGCCAGTTTCGCTGCCGGAACGACCTTCTTAACAACGCCCTTATAAATATTGCCGAGAATCGGATTGGAAGAAGCGCCATCGACTACGAGTTCCGCAAGTTCGCCATCTTCCATGATGGCATAGCGGGTTTCATAGGGCGTCTTGCTAATCAAAATTCCACGTTTGCACTTGTTCGTCATTAACAGTCCTAAAAAGTAGTGTAAAACCTGATTGAAATCAAAAGCACCCAAAAACGGCTATCCTCGCACGGAACGCCGTTTTTAAGTAGCATAAATATAACAAGAATTGTGCAGGAATTAAGCGCGAACGGCCATGCAAAGTGAGCTGGAGCGACCGATATCAATCGGTCGTGAAAGCGAGAGTGAGCGCCAGCCGGAGCGACCTTACACGAGTTAGGCGCGAACGGTCATGCAAAGCGAGCTGGAGCGACCGATATCAATCGGTCGTGAAAGCGAGAGTGAGCGCCAGCCGGAGCGACCTTACACGAGTTAGGCGCGAACGGTCAAGTCAGATGGCCGGGAGGGGTACCGGCGCTGCTGCGGATCGCCTCCTGCTTGCGGGCGACAATCCTGTCGGCGATGGAGCGCACCTTCTCGGTAAGCCAGAGCCAGGACTGGCTCGCCTCCTGATAGTCCGCCTCGCCGAACATCTGCACGCGGCCATCGCGACGCAGCATTTCCACCTGCCGGAAGGCCTTGACATCGCCCTTCGGGTACACCGCGAACGTGCTTCCGCCATTGTAGTTCAAGATGCTGAACGCCGGCACGTCGGAGGGGCCGTCGGCGATGTAAACCATGTTCTCGAAGGGCACGCGCCTGCTTTCGCGGGCGATGGAGGAATTCACGTCGATAGTTTCGGGATACCTGTTGCTCCCCTTGTTTATTTCAAAGAGGTAGCGGGTCTTGGACGTGTTGTCGAGGGCGCACGCGATCTGGGTGATTTCGCGGCCGGCCGAAGACCCCGAACCCGCGGGGCATACAGCCGGAGCGGCGCCGTCAAGGAATCCGGGCTGCAAGGCGTCCTCGATGAATTCGCAGCCGAAAATCCCGTCCACATGGGGCGCGATGGCGCTCCCGCGGATAGTTTCCGCAAACCCGGTACTAACAACGTAATGTTCCAGCCGGATGTCGAACGCCTTGTACTTCGGGTCTTCGGCAATGAGGTTCTTCACCCCGGCAAAGAAATCGGGAAGCCCGGGGTAGAACACGAGCTCCTTCCCGAATTCGCGCAGCAGGGCGTTGTTCAGGCCCTTAAATATGCCCGCCTTCACGTAAGTGAGGATATGGTTCAGGTAGCTCGTATCGGAATTTACCGAAATGCCCTGTTCCGCATAGCGGGCCTTGAGCGCATTCACCTCTTTCCAGAACTTCGCGCCGTCGACACCGTAATGCCTGAAAAGCGGGTCCTGCATGTACGAACTGATGAGCGTCTTGTCGCAGTCCCATACCATTGCGATGATGTTCTGTTCAAACGGCGCCTGCTTCATAATAAACCTCTCGTAACCCGCAATAAACTTTTCATTCCCGCAATAAACATCCCGCCACCCGCAACCTAATCATCCATCATCAATCATCCATTATCCATCAACAAACTTCCCGTAACCCGCAACCTAATCATCAATCATCCATTATCAACCATCAATCATTTAGTAATGAAGTAGTCTTCGGGATTTACGGGTACGCCGTCCACGCGGATTTCGTAATGGAGTCCGATGCCGGATTCGCGCCCGCTCTCGCTGATGGTGGCGATGGGGTCACCGCGGCGCACACGGTCGCCCTCGCGTACCAGCGAATGCCCGAGATGCGCATAGAACGTGCGGATTTTCGGAAAATGCGTTATCTTGATGGAAAGCCCGAAACCGCGATGCGCTCGAACCTCGCTCACGATGCCCGCACCCGTCGCGTACACGGTGTCGTCCACGTCGGCGACAAAGTCAATGCCGCGGTGCGGAAGCTCGATTTCGGTGAAGGGGTCGCGTATCATCTCGAAACGGTTGCGCACGGCATGCCCGTTCTTGAGCGGGTGAATCACGGGAATAGCGGCGGCAATCGCGGAATCCTTCTCCACGCTATCCAGGAGCTTCTTGAAGGTCGTCTCGATTTCGCGCAGGCTCTTGCGAGAAGAAAGCGGCACGTACTCCTCACCGCCGAAATCGTCGAGCGCGAATCCCAGGCCGCTCAGTTTCAGTGTGCTGTCGCGAAGCAACTTGGTCTCTTCGGCCCTGAGGATGGATTCATCGACCGTCTCGCGGATAGCCTTGATTTCCTTCTTGACAGTCTTGTTCTGGCGATAAACCGAGATGACGTCGTCGTTTGATATGTTGTCTATAATCTGCACGGGCGAAAACAGGACAAAACCAGCAATCGCAAGCAATATGGCTACCGGGATAAGGATAAGGCGCAACAGGGACACGCGGTAATTCTTGCCGCCGGACGTCCTGTCGCCAAAAACATGTATTTCGATCTTGCGCACGGGTTAACGCTTCTCCCCGCTAATCTTGTTTTCGAGGTCGGCGATACGGCGCTGGGTCTCCTCGATCTCGCCAATGAGCTCCACTACGGAGGCGTCGTTCTTGATGGTGCCCAGCAAGTCGCCCTGAACCGCCCTGTAGAGCTTCTGCCCGAGCGCCTGGAACCTGGTTTTCAAGCGGCCTTCTTCCGATGCCAGTTCAACCCTAGCCAGGGCGGAGCCGGCAAACCCCGCAGCGGCGCTTTTTATCTTGTTAAAAGGCGTTTCGTTCATACATCCTACCTCGCTCGGCCCTAAAAAATAGTAGTTTTTCAGTGTAAAAAATCAATGGAGACATAACATGAGCCGAAGCGAACGCAGACGTGCAAAACAGAACGTTAAAAATTTCGTGCCAAAGAAAACGAATTCCATGAACAAGTGGGTCATAGTCGCTTTGGCGGTAATAGCAGTCGTATTCTTCGTGGGTACGACAATTATCCAGAGAGGTGCATAACATGAGGTTCGTGATAGACAAGACCACATTCCAGGATGTACTTCAGGCGGCGATCAACGCCGTGCCCAACAAGTCCACCATCCAGATTCTCAACAACTTCGCCCTCCGCCTCGAAGGCAACTTCCTCGAAGTGAGCGCCACGGACCTGAACCTCGGTATCAGGGCCCAGGTCGAAGTCCAGGGAGAACGCGACGGTTCGGTCGTCATCAACGCACGCAAACTTCTTGAAATCGTGAAGAGCCTCGTAGATCCGAGCATCACCAACGTCACCATGGACGTCCAGGACTTCCTCGCCACCATCCAGTGGAGCGAGAGGGGCAAGGCCTCCATCACCGGTTTTGACGCAAGCGACTTCCCCCCGTTCCCCGAAGTTTCTGAAGGCGAAGCCCTCAACTTCGCAGCAAGCGAACTCGCATTCCTCGCCGAAAAGACCGCATTCGCCTGTTCGACCGACACCATCCGTCTGAACCTGAACGGCGTGTACCTCGAAGCGAAGGACGGCGTGATTTCCATGATCGCGACCGACGGCCACCGTCTGGGCCGCGCCGTCATCGAACAGGAAGGCGCAAACCTCACGAACGGCGCCATCATCCCGAAGAAGGCCCTGCAGCTCATCCTCCACATGGTGAAGCCCGATGCAACCGTCGAAGTGCGCACGTCCGCGACGCACATCCTCTTCAGCACCGGCACCACGCAGGTCATCTCCAAGCTGTTCGAAGGACCGTACCCGAACTACCGCGCGGTCATCCCGCAGAACTTCGAGCGCACCGTGCAGCTCAACACGACTGAATTCCAGAACAAGATGCGCAGCGTGCTCGCCATGGCGAACGCCCGCACCCACAAGGTCCGCCTGCAGATTGACGGCAACACCATGGAACTCAGCGCAAGCGACCCGGATGTCGGCGGCGATTCCCGCGAAGCCATCGCGGTGACGCACAACGGCGAAGGCAACTTCAGCATCGGGTTCGACGGCCGCTACCTCAGCTTCCTCCTGATGCCGACGCACCTGAACGACGACTAAGGCACGTTCGGTTGCAAATAAATTAAAATCGGGGCGTCGCGCGAGCACGCCCCTTTTTTCAACCCGCATTTCATTTTCTGTAAAAGCACATGGCAAACGCAATCCGCAAAAGAATCAGCAAGAAGATCACCAAGGCGCTCCACGACTTCAACTTGATTGAAGACGGCGACAAGGTGCTCGTTGCCGTTTCGGGCGGGAAGGATTCGAGCGTGCTCCTGATGGAACTCGCCGCCCGCATGGGGAAGTTCCTGCCGGACTGCGAAATCGGGGCGATACATATCCAGAGCGACTTCGCCGACAAGGCCCCGCGGGAATTCTTGCAACGGATGGCGGCGCAGTACCCGCAGATACCGTTCTACTTCAAGGACGTGGCGGTGGAAGGCAGGCTCAAGGAAGGCCGTAGCCTCAACTGCTACTGGTGCAGCACGCAGCGCCGCACCGAGCTCATCAAGTTCGCCCGCGAAAACGGCTACAACAAGATTGCGCTCGGGCACCACATGGACGACATCGTGGAGACGCTTTTGATGAACATGCTGTACAAGGGAGAGTTCAGCGGCATGCCCCCGATGGTACCCTACGAAAAATACCCGTGCAGCATCATCCGCCCGCTATGCTACTGCGAGGAGCACGAGATTATCGAATACGCAGAGGACGCGGGCATCCGCAAGTTCACCTGCACCTGCGAATTCTCGAAGGCATCCCACCGCAAGACCATCCGCGAAGAAATCAAGAGCCTCACCAAGGGGAATTCCACCTTGAAGGCGAACCTTTTCGAAAGCATGCGCAACATCCGCATGGATTATTTGCTATAGGCGCCCACGGGAAGCCCGCGATTTTTTATTACGTTTATTTTAAACAGCACTGCACGGAGGACCCATGGCACTGATGATTATCCAGCTCTTAATCGTACTTCTCGCGCTTTACGTAGGTTCCCGCTACGGAAGTCTCGCCCTCGGCGCGATTTCCGGAATCGGCCTCGCGATTCTCGTGCTCGGGTTCGGCATGCAGCCGGGCAAGCCCCCTACCGACGTCATCTACATCATCATCGCGGCGGTGACCTGCGCAGGCATCATGCAGGCATCGGGCGGCATGGATTGGCTCATCCAGATTGCGGAGCGGCTCCTGCGAAAGCACCCGAACCACATCACTATTCTCGCACCGCTCTGCACGTTCTTCCTCACGGTGCTCGTGGGTACCGGCCACGTCGTGTACACCCTGATGCCGATTATCTGCGACATTTCTCTCAAGAAGGGTATCCGCCCGGAACGCCCGTGCGCCGTAGCTTCGGTCGCTTCGCAGGTCGGCATTACATGTTCGCCCATCGCCGCGGCCGTCGCCTCGTTCGTCATCATCTCGAACAAGAACGGATTCGATATCAACAACCTGCAGGTTATCGCGATTACGATTCCCGCATGCATCTGCGGGCTCATGGCGGCCGCACTCATTTCGTACAGACGCGGGCTCGACCTCGACAAGGATCCCGCATTCCAGGCGCGTCTCAAGGACCCGCAGATGAAGGAATACATGTACGGGAACACCGCCTCCGTGCTCGACAAGGAAGTCTCCAAGGAAGCGAAGCGTGCCGTGTATATCTTTATCGGAGCCCTCGCCGTCATCGTGCTGTTCTCGATATTGCAGATTGCGGGACACGATATCCGCCCCAAGTTCCCAACCGGTAAAGTAATCGACGGCGTCGCAGAAATCAAGCCGCTCGCCATGAACATCATCATCCAGATCGTGATGATTTCGGCGGCAGCGTTCATGATTATATTCTGCAAGGCGAACCCCAAGAAGGCTGTGTCGGGCGCCGTGTGGCAAAGCGGCATGGTGGCAGTCGTCGCCATCTACGGAATCGCGTGGCTTGCCGACACCTACTTCGCGAACTACATGGACGTGATGCAGGGCGGCCTCAAGGACATCGTGCAGCATTACCCGTGGGCCATCGCATTCGCGTTCTTCGCGGTGAGCGTGCTCATCAACTCGCAGGGTGCGGTCGTGGTCGCGATGGTGCCGCTCGCCTACAGCCTCGGAATCGAGGGCCCGGTCCTCCTGGGCGTGCTGCCGAGCGTGTACGGGTACTTCTTCATCCCGAACTACCCCTCCGATATCGCGACCGTGAACTTCGACCGTTCGGGTACCACCGTCATCGGCAAGTACCTGCTGAACCACAGCTTCATGCTGCCGGGCCTTACGAGCGTCATCGTCTCGACTATCGTCGGAACGCTGCTCGTGAAAATTTTCTACTAGAAGCATTCCACGCACTTGCCGCGACTGTCATCGTTTGTATTACAATACTTGTTCATATTCATTGGTCATTCAATGTATTTCATAAACAGACAGCTTATGAAACCTTTCTACAAAATATGTTGTATTCTAGGATTACTCGCTGTCGCCATATTTGCAAATAGCTGCGATAATGAAACAGCGGAAGCCGATTCTGAGAGAATCAAGATTCTTGGATACGACAAGGACGGAAACGGCGTAAGAGACGACCTGGATTCTTTGATTGACGCAAACATTCCCGATAGTCCTGAAAAGAGGGCAGCATATCGTTACTTGGCTCAAGCTATACAAAATCAATGGACTGCTTTCTACGAAAATCCGCAAATGAGTTATGAAGAATTATTGCCTTATCAGGTTCTAATATCTTTAGGAGTATCATTGATTAACAAAACGGGTGTTGCATCGACGATGGATTTTAGTTGGTTTTATGCGAATGTGCTCAATACAAAAGACAGGATTATGTACGAAGCTAGAATAGATGATGTTTTTGCAGGGAAAATCCTTCCTGTCGCTGTGATGAAAAAAAAACAATACTCTAACATTGTTTCGAATGGCTTAGAAATATATGAGAGCATTTTGACGCAAGAGAAAATCAAATAAAAAAAGAGCTCTTCTAAGGATTTTTATCTTAATACTAAATTACTTGCGACAACTGGAATAGTCAGCTTATGAAACCTTTCTACAAAATATGTTGTATTCTAGGGTTACTCGCTGTCACCATATTTGCAAATAGCTGCAATAATGAAACAGCGGAAGCCGATTCTGAGAGAATCAAGATTCTTGGGATTGATAAGGACGGAAACGGCGTAAGAGACGACTTAGATTCTTTGATTGATGCAAAAATTCCCGACAGTCCTGAAAGGATGTCAGCTCAGAAAGGGCAGGCGGACCAGCCGCAGGATCAGGCAGACCACAAAGAAGGCCAGAAGCAGGAAGTAGGCGGCCCGGTCTCTTCCCTTGTAGATCAGGGGTTTCATCTTTGTGCGGCCCTCGCCGCCGTGGTAGCATCTGGCTTCCATCGCCATGGCCAGGTCATTGGCCCTGCGGAAGGCCGAGATAAAAAGCGGCACCAGCAGGGGCACCAGGCTCTTCATTTTTTTGATCAGATTCCTGCTCTCGAAATCCGCTCCCCTGGCAATCTGCGCCTTCATGATCTTGCCTGTCTCCTCCATGAGGATGGGGATAAAGCGAAGAGCGATGGACATCATCATGGCGATCTCATGGA
>CACXXH010000084.1 GCA_902771595.1 Fibrobacter succinogenes
AAGCCGCCCATGCCGCCATCGCCACCGAAGCCTCCAAAGCCGCCGTCGCCGCCGAAGCCTCCAAAGCCGCCGTCGCCGCCGAAGCCGCCCATGCCACCTTCACCGCCGAAGCCACCCATGCCGCCCTGGCCGCCGAAGCCGCCCATGCCGCCCTGTCCGCCGAAACCACCCTGGCCTCCATCACCGCCAAAACCACCCATGCCGCCCTGGCCGCCTACATTAGCAGAACTCGCGGGCGCAGATTCGCTTGAACTTGCAGGAGCCACATCGCTAGAACTTGCCGGAAAAGCATCCCTAGAATCGCTGGAAACAGAGGGCGTCGAGCCATCCGTAGATTCACTGGAAGCCCCATTTCCAGAACCGCCGTTGGAATCGCTCGAAAGAGCCGGTCTTTCATCATCATCGCCAGAACCGGAAGATGAAGCGGGGTCTTCGCATCCCATATAACAGAAAGCCGTCGTTAGGGAGAGGGCGAATGCAAGTTTTTTGATGTTCATTTTTACTCCTTGTTTTGGGTTGTTATCCATACCTGGAAAAAAAATTATATCCCGCTCCCAAAACTCCCGAGTAATTTATGGTAAATTCTAATTTGTCACCATCGAAAAAACGGATCCATTCGTCCCACCTCCGCAGTTTCGGGGCGATTCATCCCAAAAAAGAAAACCCGCACAAGGCGGGCTTCAACAACATATAGAATTTAATTTATTTGTGAACGACGGTATCCTTCACGATGCCGTTCGAAATCTTGACTCCGTTCCAAACGATTGCGTCGCGGATTTCGACTCCGGAAAGTTCGCAGTCCTCCCCGATGGCGACAAACGGGCCAATCTTGCAGCCATGGATTTTCGCGTTTTTGCCAATGAAGCAAGGCGGGATGATCTCAACACCCGGCTGGGAAAATTCCTTGGAATTGTCATTTTTCTTAAGAACGTGCGCATTCGTATCGAGAAGGGTTTCGACAAGCCCGCAATCGAGCCAGCGAGAAACAGGTGCGGTACGGAACTTGCAGCCCATCTCAATCATCCTCTCGAGGGCATCCGTCAGCTGGAACTCGCCCTTGGTGCGGATATTATTGTCCATCAGGTACTTGAGGGATTCCTTGAGAGCCTTCACGTCCTTGATGTAGTAGATGCCCACGATGGCTTCGTCGCTCACGAATTCCTGCGGCTTTTCGACAAGGCGCTCAATGCAACCGCCCTCGCCCACCACGGCGACGCCGAAACGCTTCGGGTCTTCGACCTTGTACGTGTAGAGGATGTTCTCCTGGGCGTTTTTCAAAATGGAGAGGTCGGCCTCGAAAAGAGTGTCGCCGAGAATAATCAGGAGGGGCTCGTCATCGTTTATATACGGAAGCGACAGGCTGATAGCCTCGCCAAGGCCCTGTGGATCGGACTGAAGCACGGTACGCACCGCGCCCCATTCGGGCTTCGACTTCAAAAACTCGTCAATCTTTTCGGCCTTGTAGCCCGTAATGAAAATTGTCTCGGTCGGCTTGAGGCGGATAGCATCATCGACAATCCAATCGATGATGGTCTTCCCGGCCAACGGGAGAAGGCATTTGGGACGGTCCTCCGTATAAGGACGCAGTCTCAAGCCGTTTCCAGCAACAGGCAAAACAATCTTCATATAAAGAACCCTTCAATAACCCAGAGGAGCGAAACTATATTGAAATTATAAGATAACAATAAATTATTATCCTGTCTATCACAAAAAGATCTTTTGATTGTCACATTCACGTATTTCGCCCCTTCTGCAACGAAAAATGCCGAAACCGTTAGGATTTCGGCATTTTAGTGGATGATGCAGGGGTCGAACCTGCGACCCGCTGATTAAGAGTCAGCTGCTCTACCAACTGAGCTAATCATCCATTGTCGCTTGGACGCGCACAATTATAGAATAGTATTTGACGGTTGTCAAGGGGGATTTTGCTTTTTTTAGAAAAAAGAACTAAAAAAATTATGCGGGAGGGGCCCCAGCTCAGAGTGGACGCCTACGGCGTCCGTGGCTGCACGGTCATGCCGACCTGCAAGCGGGCCGTCGCGACACTCGTTTGCACACTACTGCGAAGGCCATTATTTATATTTTTAGCATATGAGCCTTAATTCTAACCGCATGGATGCCTACTTGGCCTTTTTGGGGGTGGAGCGGAATCTTTCGCCCGCGACCATCCAGAGCTACCAGGAAGACCTGCGGCATTTCGTGGGCTGGCTCGACGAATGCGGGCTTGATCTCAAGGCGCTGACCCCCGAAAAACTGGATGAATTCCTGACGCTCACCGCCGGGCAGGAGGAATACTCCCCCACGTCCATCGCGAGGCATTTTTCGAGCCTGCGCGGGTTCCTCAAGTACATGCAGAACCAGGGCGAGTACGACTACAGCACCGAATCGATGCTCGAACGCCCGAAGCTCGGACACTACCTGCCGCAGTACCTGACCCGCGAGGAGGTCGACAGCGTATTCGAGAGCGCGGCCAACGGCAAAAACCCGCTGCGCGACACGGCGTTGTTCGAACTCATGTACAGCGCGGGGCTCCGCATCTCGGAGACCCTCGGAATCAAGCTCTCGCAACTTGACCTCGAAAACGAATGGCTCACCCCCATCGGAAAGGGCAACAAGCAGCGTCTGGTGCCCCTCGGAAGCAAGGCGAAAGAAAACCTGCGCGCCTGGATCGAGGATGGCAGGCCCCTCACCCACCCGACAACGGACAATATCATCCTGAATCCCCGTGGGAAGCCGATGACCCGCATGGGGGCGTGGAAAATCGTGCAGCAGCACACCGCGCACTTGAGCAAGCAGGTCTCGCCGCATACCTTCCGGCACAGCTTTGCAACGCACTGCCTGGAGGCGGGAATGGACCTGCGCGTGCTACAGGAACTCCTCGGACACGCGGACATCAGCACCACGCAAATCTACACGCACATCGACAAGGAATTCATCAAGCAAGAACACCGGCAGTTCCATCCTAGAGAACAGACCGCACGAGCTAAATTCAAATAAGGCTTTATGGACGGCCATTCACACTATTAAACTTTTATTCAAAATTTTAAAATTTATCTTTAAATTTTATTGTAGATTATCATATTTTTTAACTTGACAAAAGGTCAAGCCGATACTATTTTTCGCACCTCCCAATTGAGGTGAATTTTGTTCTATTTCGAACAAAAAAACAGGATGACAAGCTCGCCGTTTAAGCAATCAAAAATTAAACTGCAGCACAAGAATTTACACACCTCAAAACACAAACACGGCCCGTTAACGCGGGTCGTGTTTTCCTTTTTGGGCGACTGGTGACAAATTTCGATTTATACAACAATAAACCGGGCCATCGAATTCTAAGTCCTGAAATCAGGGCTTGAGCTCACCAGTTCGGAAGTCGTAAATTCCGTAAGTGAAGAACGGCTTCCCTTCCTCGAATTTCTGCCCTTCGCGCCTTTTCTTTTCAAATAAAGCCTTCAGTTGCTTGGCTAGTTCCGCAATGGTTTCCTGCGATACAATCCCGTCTATGCTGTTCTGGTATTTCGCCGATTTGGCATCCTGGTACTTGAACTCAAACTTGCCCTTCTTGAACACCCCCTCGAAAAAGACGCCGACAATCCCAGAATCAAAAGCCTCGATGGCCTTCCCCACATAATTGCCCTCCTCGTTGCCCAAGGAATCCACGACAACCCAGTTCTTCACCTGGTCCTGCGTAAACGAGACTTCATCGCCCTTCTTGTATTCCTTAAAGAGCTGAATTTCATTAACAATAATCCCTTGGAATCGATTTTCCAAGCATTGGGTAACATGAACGAAAACCATCTCCTTCATCCCGTCCTTGTCGGCAAGTTCAATCTGCACGTCCAATTGACGCTTTTCGCGCACATAGTCGCCCGCGATGTATTTCTTCTTGACCGCAGGGAACGTCGACTTGGCCTTCTCCATATACGGGGCTATGAGTTTTTCCATATCGGTGTTCATGTTGAACAACTTGTCCTCGGCTGCATGGCCGCACACGCAAAGCACCGCAAGCAGGGAAATTACGCAAAAGAGTCTAGAAAACATATTCATACCTCACTAAAAATAACACAAAAATCAAAAATTGGGGATTAAACAGCTGCTTTTAAGGCACTTTAATCCCCATTTTCACACACAAACTAACAACAAATAAAGCATTTCTAGCGTTCAAACACAGGTACAGCACAAAAATTGGGGATTAAACCGGCGTTTTTTGTGTATTTCATCCCCACAAAAAGCCAAATTAGACTTTTTTTGCACAAACAAACTAACAAACTGGGGATTGGACAGGCTATTTTTCAGCAGTTTAATCCCCAATTTCCACAAAAAAGCAAAAATCCGCCCCAAACGGAGCGGACTTTAATCGTTCTGCTTCAACGATTCTTCTTCATAAAATTGTACCGGGAAAGTCGCAACTACATCCGTATTTAATTTGGCTACTACACCCGAATTCATGTTCTGGAAATTCCAGCGACCTACCGCTTTCCGGATTTCTTCGTCAAAAGCCCTATTGCCGGTAGTCGTTGAGTCTATTTGGACTTTTTGAACAGCGCCACCAGCATTGATATTCAACCGAAAAACAATCGTCCCGCTAAAACTGGGACTCTTCTTTAAATGTTTATTGTAAATATGGCGCAGTCCAGGAGTCCGCCGGCGAATAATCTGTATAAACAAAACCTTATCATCATAGACGCCTCTTTCCAGACTCAATTCCTCAAAAGCAGGAGCCTTTGCGACGCCCTTTGCCTTTTCCTTTATAAGTTTTTCGGCGAACTCTTTTTCTAGACCTAAGGGACAATCCCTGCAATCCCTGGCGACACCATACAGCGTAGTCGTCCCATGCGTTGAAAGATTCCCCACCGACTTTAAAACGCTGTCTATGGATGCTTTAAATACGCTATCCCTGCGCAGTTTTTCGTAATCTTCCTTTTTCACGTCCAAGGACTGTTCCGTTTTACCCTTTTCCTGCTCCAAGGTTTTATCCGCATTCTTATCGACTTCGGAACACCCCGCCCACAGCACCGCCGCAGCCAAGAGCACAAAATTATTCCAGCATTTTCCAAATAAACTCGCCATACTCTTATATATAAAAAAAATCCGCCCCAAACGGAGCGGACTCAAATTTTCAATTTGGATTAGAACGAATCTTCTTATCCAAGAAGCGCAGAGAGCCTAGCGAGAGTAGGCGCCTTGACCGAAGGCGTACAAACGTACGACGAGAGTCAAGGCAACGCCCTATCGCGACGGCTATATGCGTTTTATCCGAGGGTGACGACGACTTTGTGCACACCCTTCGTGAAGATCGGAGCGACATCCGCATCAATCTTCTGGCCATCGACGATCATCTCGACGACGCCCTTGCAGACGTGCTTCGGGTTCTTCACTTCGATTTCGTAGGTAGCACCGCGGAACTTGCGGGTCACCTTGAAGCCGTCCCACTTGGAGGGGATGCAGGGGTTCACGATGAGGCCCTTGAAGCTGGCGCGGACACCGATGATGAACTGCGTGGCGGCCTGGTAGGTCCAGGAGCTCGTGCCGGAGAGCCATGCGTTACGGCCCATACCGAACTGCTTGTGTTCGTCACCGAGGATGTTCTGCGGGTAGCAATACGGTTCGGATTCGAACTCGTCGAGCTTCACGTTCTTGGCAGCCGGGTTGATCTGGCTGTAGTACTGGAAAGCCATGTCGCCGCGGCCGAGGATGGTTTCGGCGATCATCACCCACGGGTTGGTGTGGAGGAAGATACCGCCGTTTTCCTTGGCTCCGGGAGGATAGGTGGAGATGCCACCCACGTTCGGGTCGAAGCCGCGGTAGCCCGGAGTGGAGCTCTTCACGCCGTTGGCGGTGTTGAGGAGCTTGTTCAGGCTGTCCATGCCCTGCACGGCGCGGTCACCGGTAGCGATACCGGAAATCACGGACCAGGACTGGCTGTTGCAGTAAATCTTGCCGTACTTGGCCTTGCTGGTGCCGTAGGCGTTGCCCTGCTTGTCGAACCAGCGGACCCACCACTTGCCGTCCCAGGCGGCGTCGTTGAAGGCCTTCTTCACGTCTTCGTACCAGCCCTTGTACATTTCGACAGAGGCGGTATCGCCGAGGGCTTCGCAGATGTCCATCATCTCGAGGAGGGCCTTGGCGTAGAGACCGGTGTTGAAGGAGGATTCTGCACCGAGCGGCAGATTCATGCAGTCGTTCCAGTCGGCGAAGCCGAGGAGCGGGAGGTTGTGCTTACCGAGGTGAGTACGAGTAAAGTTGAGGGAGCGCTTGAGGTGTTCGAGCACGGTGCCCTTTTCACGCTGAGCGCGCTTCTTGCCGGCTTCGTAGAACGGAACTTCCTTCTTGAGGAGATCCATCTTGCCGGTTTCCTTGAGGTAGTTGGCAATAGTGAGAACGATCCACAGGTGGTCGTCACCATACCAGTCAGCGTAAGCCGGGTTCAAGGGCGAGCGGAGCGTACTGGTGCATGGCGTTACCTTCAGGACGCTGCACAGAGAGCAGGTTCAGAGCGAGTTCCAAAGCTTCTTCCGGCATGTGGCTCATCACGCCCATGAGGTCCTGGCTGGAGTCACGGTAACCGATACCGCGGCTGGTGCCGTAGCCCAGCTGGTACAGGGAGAGATAGCGGCTCCAGTTCTTGGTGGTGTGGCACTGACGCGGGTTGTGAACGTTCACCATGGAGTTGAACGCTGCATCCGGAGTTTCCACCTGGATAGTGGCGAGGTACTTCTGCCAGAAGGCGGCGAGTTCGTCGAAAGCCTTGTCGACGTTCTTCAGGTCGCGGTACTTCTTGATAGCCTTGGCGGCGACCTTGAGGCTCTGTTCCTGACCAAGCTGAGTGCAGGTGCGGAAGGTCTTCTTCGCAGCAATCTTGCCGGCGTGGATCATGAGAGCGGCGATGTTGTCACCACGGTCGCATTCGCTGTTGGAAAGTTCCTTGTTGGCGAGGCTGAGCGGGGCAGCCCAGGAACCCATTTCGTTTGCACCGAGGAACACGCGGCGGTCACCGTCGAAGCTACCTACCTTGCAGTTGGCGGTAACGTAGTTCACGGCGAAGTCACGCTTCATGTAAGCGTACTGTTCGAGCACGACGTGGCCGTCCTTTTCCCAGTGGCCCTTGAGGGTCATGGTCTGCGGAACCCAGTCGGCGTTCGTGAGCTGCTTTTCAGCTTCGAAGTGGCTGAATTCATAAACCGGAATGATGTCCACTTCCTTGGCCGGACCACCGAGGTTCGTCACCTGGATGTCCTGGAGGAGAGTGTTGGAGCCCGTCGGGACGAAAATCGTCACCTGGGTGCGGAGACCGCAGCATTCGGCGATCCAGCGCATGTAAGAAAGACCCACGTGGCATTCCCACTTGTCCATCTTGGTGAGAGTCGGGACCACGAACGGAGAGAACACGGTGTAACCCTTGGCGTTCTTGATGCGGATGTACACGGTGCTGGCCTTGAAGTCAGAGCACGGCATCTGGGCGATGTACTTGGTGATACGGTTCAGGGCCGGGTCGCCCTTGCAAATGAGGGTACCGCCGGTGGTATCCACAATACCGCCGAAGTTCAAAGTACCGACATAGTTGCACCACTTGATCGGGGTTGCCGGCGTGGTAAGCACGTATTCTTTCTTGGCGTCGTCAAAATAGCCGTATTTGGCAGCAGCCTTAGCTGCAACCTTCTTGGCCTTCGGGGCGCTCTTCTTGGTCTGTTTTGTAGCCATTTTATCTCCGTAAAAGAGGGGGTTAAATTTAACGCGGTAAATATAGAAAATCAATTGATAATTGATAATGGATGATGGATAATGAGTGAAGGATAATCATCAATCATCAATTATCAATCATTCAGTCTTTTTTCTGGTTAAAATTCTCGAAATCGCGGTTGCCGAAGTTGATGTAAAAGTAGCCGTCGAGTTTCTTGTTGCGGATGGGGTCGCGCAGGATGCCGATGGCGGCGCGCACGTACTTGAGTTCCACGAGAATGTGGTCACGGCTCATGCAGTTGAGGAACGGGCCTTCCGGATAGAGCGTGGGGCGCGGTTCTTCGGCGATCATCCTCTCGAGGTTCTCGATTTCCTGCACCAGGCGGCGTTCATGCGCTTCGAGGGTGCGGATGACTTCCTTCTGGTCGGCGCCGTAGAGGAATGCAAACCCGAGCGTACGCGGGTCGTCGTTGAAACCGGTCAGGTGCTTGAGGACTTCTTTCCGGAGTATTTCCCTACCCTTCTCGGTAATGTTGAACACCATGCGTTCGGGCCTGTTGCCGTCACGTTCGGCACGACCAACAATGCACTCGTTCTTTTCGAGCGTCGTGAGTCGGTTGTAGACGGTAGAAGTGCTCAGGTTCGCCCAGCGGTCCAGTTCACGGTTACTGATTTCCGTGATAATATCGTAGCCGCTGCGCTCCTTTTCCAGGATAAGGCCCAGAAGGACCAAGTCATAACGGTTCATGTGTACCTCTTTCTATTCCAATTTGGAATATACACAAAAAAACACTGCCGGAACGACTTTTTCAAAAAAAAAGTGGATTTTTACATTTTGGCCACGGAATTATTCCGCGTCGACCTTTTTGCCGGAAAACTTATTCATCACGTCGGGAACGATGTCCATGACCTTCGACATGAGCGAGCTATCCTTGCTAATCGGCATGATGCGCACGTCGTCGCCCTTGATGACGAGGCACGCCACCGGTTCGACCGAGGCTCCACCACCGGAGGCGGACGTGTCTCCCTTGCCCTGGTGACCGCCGAAACCGAAACCGACCGAGACGCGGCTCACGGGAACAATCGTAGACTCACCCGCCTGGATCGGCTTACCGATTACCGTCTCCGCCTGGGTGATGAAACGGAGTTTTTCCAAAAGAGTTTCTGCAAGTTTTTCAATAGCCATGTTCTGAATATAATAAAAAAATTAATAACGAGCCTCAAAAACGCGGTCCGAGGCGACAAAGAACTTCCGTTCGAGGTCAGGCCAGCTCAGGTAGCCCCACACCACCACAACGCGACCGCCCGAAAGGCGCGAAGCCATCCCGTTCACGCCTTCGCCCGCAGTGAAGTAGACAACATCCACGTCGTATGCGATTTCAACAGGCTTCGCTTTCTTGAGCTGGGCCGCCCACGAGGCAAAGGCGTCTTCTTCCACCTGCTCCCAGCTGCGAGCCACGTTCCACTGCAGGTTCGAATTGCGGTAGCTCTGCACCAGCACCGGGAAGAACGACTTGACCCCGAGAAAATTCCGCGTCTGGATGGAGGTCTTGTTCGCCTCGCGGTGCTCGAACGGCAAGCTCAGGAATTCCTGCGGGAACCCGCCATGATAGCCCGGGAAGGCGCGCACGTACTGCTCGAGGTCGCTCCTTTCGTACCGGCGGAAGCTGTCGTGCGTAAAGATGAAAATACGCGCATCGGAACGGATGCTCTGTTCCATTTCGGCACCGCGCAAAATCGGGAGAATACCCTGGAAGCGCCCGCTGTTGATGTAGTAGTCCATCGCATACACGTCGCTCTTGAATTCGAGGATGCACACGTCGAGCGTGTCGTCCACCATCATCGGGTAACGCAAGTCGATTCGCTTCACAAGGGCGGCAACATGCTCCGCCATCGGGTGCTCGTCCACATGCACGCCAATCGGCTTCACATCCTTGTAAAGAATTTCGCCGTAATCTACCGGGCGCTCTTCTTCTTGCTTGCAGCCGCAAAGGGCAAGCGCCATGCAGAAGAGGGCCAGGCATTTTTTTCGCAGGTGGGGCATACGTCTAAAATTTAGCATAGAACCGGTCACTCCCTGCGCATCGCATAGTCGCAGAACTCGTAAAGCGGACAATCGGCACAGTGACGCATTGCCTCGCGGCAGGCGAAGTCCCCCTCGCCGAATTCGAGAAAGAACTGAAGCGCATGGGCGCTCCGGTATGGTTCATCCTTGCAAAGCGCCACAAAATACGCATTCGCAAGCGCCTGCTTCTTTTCGGGTTCCATATCGGCAAGCCCGGTATCGCGCGCGGGCCCGAGAATCGCAAGGAACCGGCGCGCGCCCATCGTGAGCGGGAGCGGCGGCATGCGGCCATTGCGGAACTCCAAGCCGAGCCCGAGGGGTGCGGGAGCGAACAGGCGGTAGATGGCGGCACAGGCCTTCGGGCGCACGCTCTTCTTGCCCATAAAGTAAATTTCACCGAGGTCGCGCCAGACTTCTTCGGGCTTGCGTTCTGCCGCCCACTGCATAAGGTCCGGATGGTGGCGCACGAACAAGCCCACGCTCCAGAAGATTCCCGCGACATGCTCGAACAGGCTCCAGTTGCGGCTCCCGAAGGTATCGGCAACGACCGCGTTAATTTCGGGCGCAATCGGCACGGGAAGGTTCCACAGCGCATCGTCCGGGAACTTCTCGTAGAGCGCCTCCAGCAATTGCGTTATTTCGGCATAGGTCCGGTCCTGAAAAAGCGCCGTCCCGAGGAGCGTCCAGGCAACCTGCGCATTCAGGCCCTTCGCTTTGCGGGAAACGGAAAGGACCGGGTCTTCGACCCCGGCGAACTTTTCGACGAATTCCTGCGACGCCTTGAACAACGCAGGTTCATCCTGTATAAAACGCCGGACAGAAGCCATCTGCCTACAGGGCCTCGCCCACCTTCACGGCTTTGCCGAGGCGGCTCTTGAACAAGTCCGGATGGCGTTCGCGAATCTTCTTGTCGGCGACGAGAATCACGGTGCTGCCCATCTCGAAGCGTCCGAGTTCGCAGCCCTTCTCGAACGTGAATTTTTCGGAAGGTTTCCAGTCGAGACGCTTGCAATTCCTGGGGAGCATGCCTGCGTTCGTGAGGAGATCCTTGCTGTACACGACACCGATGCGCCCGACATTGGTGGCACCGACCTTCACGACCAGAATTTCGGAACCGTCTTCCAGACGGATGCGGCTCGTGAGGCGCTCGTTAATGCAGAAAAGCCCTTCGACGCGTTCCACGCTGCCCGCGTTCACCGGCCAGAGGGTTCCCGGGCAGTAGGCGGCATCCACGAGTTCGCCCTTGACCGGGCTGTGGATGCGGTGGTAATTGAACGGAGCGAGGTAAATCGTCGCGAAAACGCCGCCTTCAAAACGCATCGCCATTTCTTCGTCGCGGAGCAAATCCTTGAGCGTATAAGTCTTGCCCTTCGCCTGGATGAGTTCCTGCTTCTCGTCGAAAACGCCCGTCTGCGAAAGCACGCCGTCGACCGGGCTCACGATTTCGGAATCGGCAACAGGGCGCATACCGGGCTTGAGCCTGCGGATAAAGAGTTCGCCAATGCTGCGGTAATGCTTGAGCGGGAATTCCGACTCGTCCATATCGAGCTTGTAATAGGCGGCAAAGGCGTTGCGCGCAATTTTCGAGACGAGGGGAATGCGAAGACGCACAAAAGCGCCGAAAACACGGCTAGCCGCATTCTTCGGCAGGAGTTTCATAAAAACGTAAAACGGTGTGTTCATAAGGAGGAATATAGCAAAAGGCGAGCGCCGCGACAGAGCATTCATGCTCTGGCATGGCCGAGCCTAGCTATATGCGCTCCACAGGAGCGCCATATAGAAACGTGAAATGTAAAATTATTCATTGCACATTACACATCGTTAATGGCTTTCGAGTTTGGAGATATCCGTGCTGAACATCTTCCACAAGCGCGGAGCGAACGGGACGGACCATTCCTTCTCGGGAGCGACGCGGCCAGTCGTGGCGGCAGTAAATTCGGAATAGACGAGGAAAACGAGTTCGCCGTAGCGCGCATCCCAGAGGCTCCACGCAATTTTCCACGTATACCCGCCGCTGCGGCCCAAATCCGGATCCATCTCGACTTCGAGCACCAGCGGGAGCGACACGTAGCGCACCTCGTACCGCGAAGCTATGCCCGCAAGCAGGTCCTTCAATTTCGCAGGAACTTCGCGCGTGAACGCCTGCTCTATCCCGTCGCGTTCCACCCACGGGGAAAAATCCCCGAGCTTCTTGCCGTCCGCAAAGGGGGATCCCAGGAGCCTTACTGCCAGAGAATCGACATACAGGGAATCCTCATCGGGAAGCCGCATCCCGGGGAGCATCAGTTCGCGCTTCATTTTCGGGAACGCCTTCACGAACAGGGAATCTTCCACATGCGCGAGGTCGAAATCCAGAGCGTCCGCGCTGAAGCTATGGCACATCTTGCATACTTCGGGGCGTTTCGCCTTCACGCGCAATGTCGGAAACACGCCGACCACGGCGGAGGAATCCATCCGGGTATACGCCTTCTCGTTCCATTCGCGGTAGAACTTTTCACCAGTAATCTTGAGTTCAATTTCACCGCGAGTCCCGCATTCCTCGCACGGGGTGTCGCGCATGCCCGAATCGCCGTCGTTACCGCGGGCATCATCCCGCAGGCCCGCACAGCCCGCAAGCAGGCACCCGAGCAGGCAAACCAAAAAAACGCATCCGGCAGATGCGCCGGCAAGACTCATCCTATTTTGCAAAAATCGCATATTGGCAATATACATTTATGAGCCCGCAAAGGCAACCCGCGCAGCAAGCGTCAATCGAGCATTATGGTGAAGGGGCCGTCGTTCACGAGGCTCACCTTCATGTCGGCGCCAAAACGGCCCGTTTCCACGACGGCTATTTCCTTTCTGCATTCGGCGATGATGTATTCGTACAGTTCGTTCGCAAGCGCAGGGTTCCCCGCTCCGTTGAACGTCGGGCGGTTACCCTTGTGGCAATCCGCGTACAGCGTGAACTGAGAGACCAGCAGGAGCGAGCCACCCACATCCTTGATGGAGAGGTTCGTCTTGCCGTTTTCGTCGGCAAAGATACGCAACGCAAGCATTTTCCTTATGAAGCGGTCGGCGATTTCGCGCGTATCGCCTTCCCCCACGCCAATCAACACCAAGTAACCCTTCCCGATTTTACCGACGGTCTCGCCCGCGATATCAACCGAAGCCTCCGTCACGCGCTGAATCAAAAACTTCATTTTATTCCATTCCTTAAAATTACTTTATTCACAAAATATCAAATAAATTATTTTTATAATTATTTATTTTCAAATTTATAAAAGCCGCAAAATCCACGCATCCTTCACTTTTTCGAAAAAACGCACATTTTATTTCCGAGAAGTCCGCACATTTCATCTTCGAGAAGTCCGCGCCTTTTCAAAAAAATCGCGCATAATATACTTTCTCAAAAGCTTCGTGGCCGCGGCATTCAGGCATTCGCAAAGAACTTCTTGATTACCCTCGGGTTTTCCGAAACCGTCAGGCACAATCGCAAGAGCACTGCCGCCTTCTGCGGGGCTAGCGTGCCCGCACAAATCCGCCCGGAAGCAAGCGTCTCGTTAAGCGTAACAACCCCGTGGTTCGTCCGGCTGGCAATAACCACCGGGATATCGATGGCCTCAAGTTTTTCCGCCCACGCCTTGCTGAACTCGCCCGAGCCCGCCCCCGCAATCACGAGGCCGTCGGACACGCATGCGGCATATTCCAGCACCTTCGGGTTCGCATCCACGGAGAAATACACCACGTTCACCCGCGGGAGGCTTTCCAGTTTCGAAACGTCGAAGAAGTTCTTCTCCCTCGGGGCGTTCAAGTCCGAGCCATCGCCCGCCGCATCGACCCCCATGGCGTCAAGCGCGCTGGCACTGCACTTCTGCACGTTTCGCGCATCGAAAAGGCTTCCCGCAAAATAGACCCATACGGAGTTTGCGGGCGGGTCGTCATCTACGGCAAAACCCGCGGCCACGCGCACGGCGCCCAGCAGGTTCGCAGGCCCGTCCGGATTTTTCGCGGTGGAAGGTTTCATCGATCCCGTAAAGATGACGGGCTTTTCGCACTTCACCGCAAGGCTCAAAAAATACGCGGTCTCGTCCATCGTGTCGGTACCGTGCGTTATCACGATGCCGTCCACCGATTCGTCTTCCTGTAGTTCCTTCACGCGGTTCGCAAGCGCAATCCATATGCGGTCCGTAATGTCGTCGGAATTGATGTTGCAGACCTCTTCTACCGAAACTTCGGCATATTCCGCAAGTTCGGGCACCGATGCCACAAGGTCTCTTCCCGGGACCTGACCGGAAACGTATCCCGTGTCCTTGCCGCTCTCGCCCACGCCGGCAATAGTCCCGCCGGTAGTCAGCACCACAATTCTCTTTTTCGCCATCACTTCACCTCGTCTAGCAACTGCGACGTCTTGACCCCGTAAAATTTTTCGAGCGCATCGTCGGTTTCCATGTTACGCAAGTTCTGTACAAATTCCCTGAAATGCACGAAGCTCGGGTTCCTCGCCAGCAGGCGTTCCACCATCTTCTGCGAATACCAGTAAAGGAGCAGAGCCTTCTCTTCGGAAGGTTCCTTCACGAACGGCTCCGACAAGGACTGTAACGACGGCGCCACACCCTCGGGACGCGGGAGATTCGTGCGTGAACCGTCCACCACCTGCGCAATGCCCTCGTTAATCCAAAGCGCCACTTTCGCGCGCGTCATCGCCCGCACAAAGGAATGCGTAAGTTCATGGAAAAGTACGGAGCGGTAGACCTCCCGGTATTGCATCATTTCTACGGGCACACGGAGCTTGCCATCAAAAACGGCTGCCACCCATTCCGGGCGCGGTCCCAAGCCCTGGTATTCGCTCGACTTGTGCAGCACAAGGCTCATCTTGTTCTCGGGCCAAAAATCGAAAAGATGGCAAAGGGAATCGTAGGCGACCTCGAGCACCGCTAGCGCTTCCATCACGTCGCTTTTCGAAGGATGCCCCTCGAATTCCACACGGAAATGCATCGAACCCTCGAAGCCCAGTTCCTTTTTCTCCTTTATCAATTGCGCCGATTTCGTTTTCAGAAAAGAAAAATCGGGAATTTTTGTTCCAACGCTATCGATGAAGCTGATACATTCCGCATACCGCTCCTGCTCGAAAAGGATACCCGCCAAGTGAAGCTGCAAATTCGAATCGTGAGGAGCATCACACAGGAGTCCGCGCACAGCCCTTTCAGCACAAGCCCAATCTCCCGATTCCAGGCATTCCGTAGCCTCGGCCACAAGTGCCTCATGCCTTTTAAATTCGGCCATTTCGGCCTTTTGCGTTACAAAAAATTTCACCCCGAGGGCGACCAAAATCATTGACAAAAAGGTAACGATTAAATTTCTCATAGGCTCAAATCGGACTTTCCCAAATTATATATTTTTTTACAAATAATGGGGCAAGCCAAATGCCAAGTATCTACGATTATACAGACTACCGGGATATCATTCGGGATTTCTATCTCGAGAAAAAAGAGAAGAACGCCAAGTACTCCTACAGCGTTCTCGGAATGGCTATCGGCCTGAATGCGAGCCATGTGTTCTGCATTGTCGAAAAGAAGCGCAACCTGCCCGTGCGCTGTGTCCCCGCCATCAAGAAAGTGCTCGGCCTCACCGGTCGCGCCGCCCGCTACTTTGACCTCCTGCTTGCCGCCTCCCGTACCAAATCCGAAAAGACCCGCGAAGAAATCCTTGCCAAAGCCGTACTCCTGCGCGATGTCAAAAAGCACGTGCTCCAGGACAAAGAAATCAAGTACCTGAGCGACTGGTGGACGCCCGTGATCAGGGCCCTCATCGAGGTGAACCAGGGAAAAGTCGACATCAAGACCATCGCAGAATGGCTCGAACCCGCCATCGGCGAAGACAAGGTCCAGGAAAGCGTGAATTTGCTCAAGGATTTGGGCTTCATCCAGGATCTGGGCAACGGCCGCGTAAAAATCGCCGATTCCCATATCAACATCTCCGGCGAGGAACGCGCACAGGCAATTAGGGCATTCCAGGCTGCAGTAATGCAAATTGGAGCCCGTTCTCTGCAAACTATCGCCCCGGAAGACCGAGATATTTCTACACTTACAATGGCTGTAGACCAACAAGGCTTTGAAGAAATCAAGAGTATGATTCAGGAATTCCGGAAAGACGTCCAGATTCGAGTAGACAAGTGCGGGAAGCCCACGCGCGTCCTGCAGATGAATCTTGCCTTGTTCCCCGTGGCGTTCAACAAGAAGATTTCGAAATGATGAAGTCCCTGCTCAAAATATTTCCGGCCCTTCCGCTGGTATTCCTCGGCGCATGTACGAATTCCGACATGGCCGGTGGGACTACGGAGACGGAAAACACCTTCGCCCAGGAGACCGGATACGTCTCCATCCAGGTGTATAGCGGCAAGGAGCCCGCGAAGGCTTCGTTCAGGGTTCTTCCAAGCTGGTTTGTCACCGATTCCACGGGCAACGTGGACGCAAACGATTTCCTGTATGCGGGCGAAACAGACAGCCTCGGGAAAATCCGCATCGATAACCACAAGATCGGGTCGTACACCATACAGATTGAACAGGGCGACTCGGCCCTCGTATACCAGTACACGCTGAACGGGCTATCCAAGAACTTCTCCGTACCCAAGGCCTTCCTCAAGAAGAAGGGCACCGTGAACGGATGGGTCTCGCTACCCGACAAAGCAAAACACGCCTGGATCAACTTCGAAGGCATCGGCCGCGTCGCCAGGACGGACTCCCTCGGGTTCTTCGTCGCGGACGGTCTCCCCGTCGGGCAAGTCTCCATCAAGTCGTGGAGCGGCGACGATACGGAATGCATCGCCGACGCCAAGGTCGCCGTACCTACGGCCGACACGCTGCGCATCGGGCACCTGATTTCTCCGGCGAAGAGCGGGCTCGTGCAGAGGCTCGACTTCAAGCCGACCGACCTGGTATCGGACTGGATGCGCCCCCTGAGCGTACCGTTCATCCTCACGCTCCGGTTGGATTCCACGAACTTCGACTTCACAAAGGCCCGCGATGACGGAAGCGACGTGATGCTATACGCCAGCAACGGAACCACGATCCCGATGCAGATTGAAAACTGGGATCCCGACATCAGGAGCGCCGTCATCAGCATCCGCCTCGAAAACCTCGCCGACACGCTCGACATCTGGTCGCTCGAATCCGGCAACCCCGATGCCGTCGCACCCGAAAAGGTGGACCTGTGGGAAGGCATCAGCGATTCCCTCTGGTACGAGCTCAATACCGTCGAGGTATTCAACTTCGAAAGCGGCAGCATATTTAGCGACCTGCCCTCTCCCCTCAGGAAAGACGCCTGGTACGCACAGCTCCACAAGAAGGACACCCTTACGGATTCCGTGACGGTCTCGTACCTGAGTTCCAACGCGTCGGTGACCACGGTCGATTCCCGGATGGGCAAGGCTATGCATATCGACTACGCGGTCGACTATCCCGATATCGTGGTGTTCGGCACGCGCCTCACCCGCCACCAGCACGACTGGAGCCGTATGGACTCGCTGGTCGTATGGATGCGCACCGACGGCGACTTCGAAATCATCCTCGAATCGCTCGACGACCCGCTGAACTACAAGGCCTCGTACAAGGGAACGGGCAAGAGCCTCATCGAATGGACCCGCTACTGCATAAAGCCCGAGGACTTCACGTACAAAATCCGCGAATACCACGGATGGGAATTCGTGCGTAACCGCATCACGAACTTCACCGTATTCAGCTACAACGGCACCGAAACGTGGATTGACGCCGTACGCATCTACGGCATAAACCGTGACGATCTCAGGTAAGATTTCAAACAAGACGAGCTAAAAAAAGACCGATCGTACATCTGCACGACCGGTCATTTTTATGGAGGCCGCTAGTGACCGAACATCGATGGTTGCCGCATATCTCCAACCCAGATTATCACTGGCAACAACGTCCGTCAATTCCACACGGCGCCTTCCATAACCAACCTACAGGTATTAAACTAGGTTATTCATCACGCTTTTTTGCCCAATCCTGAAATTTTACCATTTACAAAATGTAAAGGGTTTTCTAGCATTCTATCGGGATAAGACACATCCAAACTAAGAGAAGGAAAACATGAAACTCCATTTTGCAGCGCTCCTC
>CACXXH010000085.1 GCA_902771595.1 Fibrobacter succinogenes
CGCCAATGATAGAATTTTCGGGGAGAATGTCAAGGGTTTTTCTCAAAAAAATTCAACTTTTTTTCATTTTTTTTGAAAAAACGGGTCTTAACCAGCATCTCCTACACCTTATCAACAATCTATTAACAATTATTTTTTGGAGCATTTCAGATTCGACGTCTAAAAAAGTCTTTTCGGCGAAATTTTCCCGTCTTTTTTTCTTTTTGACCCGAATCAAGATCCCGAAAAAAGCATTTCTCGCATCATGAAGAGGTGAAAAACCATTACAGCACCTCCATTTTGCACCTAATTTGCCTCAATAACACGCAACAACGACTACAAAAGCGACTTTTCATATAATGAAAACGACATACACCCAATAATAAAGCAAAGAGCCGTGCCTTTATATAGCGACAACGCCTGGATAGACTAAAGCACCATATTCGAAAGCGACATATATGGAATGCAAGCCGCGAAGGCCGGCGCATGTCCGTATTAAATAATTTAGAACAAATTAACAAACATAAACCACAGAGCTGCAGATAAAAGAAATGGACGGATAAACCGTCCACTGTTTCAAGAAAATTCGAAATGATTATTTCGCCTGCCGCAGCCTGAACGCCACGCACGCGATATCGACTGCGCGAGGCAGGCTCATCTCGCGGCTCATGCCCTGCGGCAGATTGCGGAAGCCGACGTTCTGGATTTTTTCGTACAACTTCTGAATAGTCTCGGCCACAGGAGCATCTGCGCCTTCACCCGTATTGCTTGCCGCATTCTGCAACAAGTTCAGCAGCAGGAAGCCCGCGCCGAATCGCTGCTGCCTATCGACAAGCGTATTAAGGCGCGACGTATCGGCGACGAGGAACCCGATTTGCAACAGGGTATCGCCCGCAAGCTTCACCTTCACCTGGCGTTCCACGGCAGACGTCGGGCGCACGGACTTTTGCAAGGGCTGCATGTAGGCCGCAAACAGGCGCGCACTTGTTTTTCCTGCTTCGGCAGATGCGGCCGCGCCTTCAGCACTCTTGGACGGCTCCACGAACTTGGCACATTCCGCCCTGTAATTCGCCATGACAATTATGTTGTCTGCAATATCGAGATAGTCACCGCAGGCACCCGCGACAAGAATGAAGTTCATGCCCGCAGAAGCGAGCTCGCGAATGCGGTCGGTCAGCGGGATAAGCGGTTCGCGCTCGTCGCCCAGGAGTTTGCGCACGCGCACGTCGCGGATAAGGAAGTTCACCGCGGAGGAATCTTCATCAATGAAGAACGTGCGGGAACCCGCCTCCATCGCCTCGAGCAGGTTCGCGGCCTCGCTCGTGGAACCCGAAGCCGAAAGCGTATTGAAGTCCTTGGTACTGACGCCGCCCGGCAAATCGCGCACGAACATCGAGAGGTCGGTCCCGCGCACGCTGCGCCCGTCCTCCACGCCCACACGGAGCGCCGTCTCGTCCACGACTATGCCTTCACGACCGTCGCCCGGCACATGCGGATATACCGCCCGCGTCAATGCCTGCAGCAGGGTGGACTTCCCGTGGAAGGCTCCACCCGTAATTACCGAGATTCCCTTCGGGATTCCCATGCCGCGGATTTCTCGCCCGCAGGCATTCAACGTCACCGCCATCTCCTCGGGCGCGACAAACGGCACCGCCCCCTCGAGCGGCATCTCGCTCAGGCCCGATGCACGCGGAAGCACCGCCCCGTCGGGAACGAACGCGCACAGTCCGCGCCTTTCCATTTCCGCAAGAATCTCCTTGCGTTCTGCAAGCACGCGGTAATGGTCCTGCATCGCGGGCTCGTCCGCCTTACTGCAGTACAAACCCGCCGATACCAGGTCGGGCATGACCATTGTGAGGATTTCAGCCGCGGCTTCCGCCTGAATCTTGCGGCCATCGCCCGGGAGCCGCACCTGCAGGCACGCCCGCAGTTCGCCGTTGTCTATCCAGAGGGAATTCCGCACCAGCATCTCGGGTCCAGCCACGTCGAACACGATGGCGGCGTCCTTGTCCGGATAACGTTCCTGCACCAAACGGCTCAAACGGCGCAACAGGAAATCGCTCAGCGCCAGCCTGCGCTCGTAACTCGAGCCCCATTCCGAGGCATAGCCCAATGTCGAAAGGCCCGCCCTGATGACCACTCTCGAAGGAGGCGCGAACGGATCGCCCTGCACATGGATGAATTCCAGCACAAAGTCACCAAAATCCCAAGGTTTGTCGGCGAGGGACTTGTAAAGGCCGTAATTTTTGCCGTTCAAGGCGCGAATTTTCTGGTAAAGGGCTTTCATATTTGAGAAAATAGTAATTAGTCCATGGTTGCCGGCAACTCTTTTTTGCTGCAAGTTTCCATAAGTATCCAAACTTTTGCACAAAAAAAAAGTAAATTCCCAAAAAACTTTATATTTTATATACAAACAAAAGGAGTAATCCATGAAGAAACTGTATATTTTCGCCCTTTTGGTGGCTTTCCTTGTCTCTGCAGCTGTCGCAGACGACGATCCACCTCCGCGCAACAAGCCCGCAACGGTCACCATCATCACCAATCCGCCTAACAGCGAAGTGTACCTCGGCGGCGAACTGCTCGGAAAGAGCCCCATCGAGAAAATGCAGGTCAAGTCCGGTCGCCAGACCCTTATCGTCATCGACCAGGGTTACGAACTGGTGAACCAGCGCGTGAACGTTTGGCCGGGCAACGACAAGCGCAACACCTTCGACTACGGTACCAAGATTCCGAAGGGCCACATCGAAGTGACCACCAAGCCGGGCAAGTGCATCATCTACGTCGACGGTGAAAACTCCGACAAGACCGACGGCGCAGCGCTCACCATCCACAACCTGGATGCCGGTGACCACCTGGTGCGTGCCGAATGCTCCAACCGCAAGTCCGCCGAAATGCTCGTGACCGTGAAGGGCGAAGAAACCGTCAAGATCGAACTCGACGCTACCTCCGGCAAGAAGAAAAAGTAATCTTCAGCTGAATTTGCAAACGAAAGGCTTCCCGTCGCGGGAGGCCTTTCTTTTATTCCTCCCCCCGCCCATGCCGTCATCCTGACGAAGGTCAGGATTTGATATATACATTCCGACCCTGCCGTCATCCTGACGAAGGTCAGGATCTGATATATACATTCCGACCCTGTCGTCATCCTGACGAAGGTCAGGATCAGATATAAACCTTCCGACCCTGAGCGTCCTCAGGGTGACACTCAGGATGACCAAGCCTCAGGGTGACATTCGGGTGTCTGTGATAGCTTAAGCTTTACTCCGCGCAAACCCGCGCAACCTGTTCGCGCAGGTCCTTCAGCTTGAGTTTCGCGATCCCGTTGCCCATGGCCTCGGCCTCGCTCTTCCCCACGCCCTTCGTGGGTTTCGAGAACTTCACGCGGTCGCCGCTCACCGAAACCGACATGTCGAAGGACACCAGCTTGCCGAGCGATGCCTTCGGGGTCGAGACGATTTCGGCCTTGAGCTGCGGGTAGCGCGCATCCTTCCCGACGTATATCGCGCTCTTCGCGAGTTCACTTTCAAACGCCATGCAGGCATCGGCGTTCCCCTTGCAATCGAGGCGCACATTGCATGCCGTCCGCTTCACGTCGTAAACCGCGGAGAATCCCTTTTCCAGGCCCGCCTCCCTCAGGATGTCCGTCGGGAAATCGGGCACGAACGATACCGTCTGCGTTCCCGGAGAGGTATTGGCCCCCTGCAGGGTGAACACCGCAGTCCCGTCGCCGCGCGTGCGGCGCATATCGAGCCTCTTGCCATCCTGTACGGCCTTCAGCGGGAAGTCCGCGACGGGCCCTCTGGCGTCGCGCACCGTAACCGCGAAATCCTTCACGAGGGCGCTTTCGACGACAATATCCGCGGGCGAAGAATCGAACCTGATGTTCCCGAGCCGCGACGCGATAAGCGACTTCAGGCCGCCGAGGTCGTGTTTCAGGTTGAACGACTCGTCGAGCGTGAACACCTCGGCAAGTTCCGCCTTCAGCTCGGCATAGGGCCGCAACAACGAAATCGCCTCGCCATAGTTGCGCACCGTCTCGTCATAGCGGGAATCGTCGAGCGCCTTGCGGGCGTCAGCTTCGAACTTCGCGACGCGCTTCCTGATGTCGGACATCTGCAGGCGGAGATTGCCCGTCATCTCGTCCACGTCGAGCGTCGCCATCGCACGGAAGCGCTTGCCCTCCTTCGGGAGCGGCCGCACCGAAATCCACTTGACGTTCACGTCAGACGTGACCTTCTTTTTCGATGTATACGACTGCGAAATGGTTTCCTTGCCGGCGGATGCGACATCCGTCGTATTCAGCCTGTCGTCGACGACCACATTCGATGAAATCTGTTTCGCGACACCCGCGATGGCGGTATTGTTCGCCTGTTCCTGCGACACCTCGGACGACGCCGTATAAGTAATCACCTTGCCCGCAAAGGCAGCTACGGAAAATGATAGCAGCAGAAAGGCGAACTTCTTGATGTCCATATCACTTCATTTCGAGAAGGATCAGCTTCTTCGTGATGTTCAGCTTCTTCACGTTCACCAAACCCTTCATCCCGCGACGGATGTAGCTGTAGACTTCCTGCGCGTCGCCGAACTTCGCCACGTCCGCGAACACGGTCACGTCGATAGTCTTTGCGGTCATCACGTTCACGCTCACGCGCTTGAACGCCTTCTTCAGAAGCTGGGTTACATCGTCCTGGATATCCTCGACGCGCTGTTCGTCGAAATCGCCATGGAGCTTCATGACGACCTTGTACTGGCTGCCGTTCTTGCGGTCCATTTCCCAGTAGCCCTTGATTTTCTTCTCGAGCCCCGGCATGGCACGGCTAGCCGCCACATGCACGGCCTCGGCGATTTCGCCCTTGGATGCCCCGCTTGCAGCCGCCTGGCTGGTCTGGCTGCCGAGAAGGCGTGCGGTCGCCGCCTCGTAGGCGCTCAGTTCGATAAGCACGATGCCTCTCTCGATAGAGGCGGAGAACTTGATGTAGATATCGGCACCGAGCGCAAGGCTCGCGAGGTACGAGAGGTCTTCTTCGCTCTCGGCGATGTCCTGCTGCATCTGCACGACCTCGTCAAGGGCCTCCTGCCCTTCGAGGGACTTCACCTCGTACTGGCGCTGGGTGAGGAAATTATTGATGGCCTCGGTAGCCATGCGATTGTTCGGATTGCTCTGGAAAGCCTGCAAGTCGCTCTTGCCCTTGGTCTTCTGGGCGGGTACCACCAAAATCGTGGGAGCGCCGGGATTTGCACGCATCGTGACCGGCAGGGTCCTCACGACCCCCCTCTGCACCTGCCTGGGTGCAGTGGCGGCTGCGAGTTCCTCAAATGCTTCCGATGATTTGCTGCGTGTATCTGCGGGGGAACCTGCGAAAGATAGGCTTGTCATCAAGCCCAAAAAGACACTCAATATTGCCAATTTTCGCATAAAATTTCCCTCAATCAAGCAGCACGTCGAGTCCAGCTGCGCCGAACCCATTTAAACTTTCATAATATATATTTTTTCGGGGCCTTGTTACAAAAAAGTTTACACCGAGCCGATAAAGGCCAATTTTTCCGGACGAATTGTCATACAATTGCATAAAAAGTTCCCTTTTCATGATTTTTTCGTATTACAGCGCATCCTTTTTTGAAAATTTTTATCTAGTTTCAAGGGTAAAAGTTATCACAGGAGTCTATATGAACTTCAAAGTTTTACTCGCTGCGAGCGCCCTCCTTGCCTCACAGTCGTTTGCCATTATCGGCGTCGGCGTGCATTATGCCCCCAATTTCGGGACCAAAATGACCGGTCTCGGTGCAGACAAGGAAGCAAACAAGGTCAAGGTCACGGATGACGGCTGGGTTCAAATGTGGCATGGCGGCTTCGAAGAAACGATGCACGGCCTCGGAGTCAAGCTGTGGATTGACTTCCTCCCCAAAATCGACGTAGAAGCGACATTCAATCTCCAGTTCGGCTCCTACGACGCGTCACTGTTCTACCTGGACCCGTCCGTGGCCATCAAGGGCGGCGAAGGCACATACAAGCAGGTCGACCTCGAAGTTGAAATGGGCGGCACCCCCTTCGGCAAGGCCAACCCGAAATACGTCCAGATGAACGGAGACATCTCCATTACCTACCCCCTCACGTTTATCCCCATCTTCCGCCCCTACATCGGCGGCGGCGTCACCTACTACATGAACACCTTCATTCTGAACCAGAAGTTCACCAAGAAGGTCGTGGGCGACACCTACGCCACGCTGTATGCCGAATCGCTACCCCAGAACGTGAACGACCTGCTCGCCCTTGACCTGGACAAGGCAACAGACCCCAGTAGCAGAATCGAAGATGCATTAGTTGAAAATATCCAAGAAGCAGCCATCGACGAAGGCCTCAACCAGAGCATCGGCTTCCACCTTCTCGTGGGCGTGCGCGCAAAGCTTCCCATCATCCCGATTGCCGCATACGCGAACTTCAAGTACTACTTCCTCGGTGATTACCCCGAAGAAGTCGATCCGGGCCACATGGCTGCGGAAATCGGCGTGGGCTTCGCACTTTAACAGGAGTTATCCAGGAGTCAAGGAATAGAAAAGATGTCTCTTAACAACACCAGCAGCACAAGCATCCTCATTGTAGAAGACGAAATTGCAATCGCAGAAGGCCTCGTAGACCTATGCGAACTTAACGGTTACCACGTAAAGCACGTCGCTGACGGCGAAAGCGGCCTTTCCGAGGCCCTCTCCAACCAGTACGGGCTTGTCCTCCTCGACGTCATGCTCCCCGGCATGAACGGCTTCGAAGTCTGCGACAAAATCCGCGAAAAGGACAGGAGCCTCCCCATCATCATCCTCTCGGCAAAGAATTCCGACGAAGACATCATCAACGGCCTCAAGTTCGGCGCCGATGACTACATCCCGAAGCCCTTCTCCGTCCCCATGCTGCTCGCACGCATCGAGGCGGTGCTGCGCCGTAGCCGCCAGTCCCTCGAAAATGAAGGCAAGCTCGCTGCCGGCAACCTCCGCGTGAATTTCCGCGAATACTCGGGCACGCGCGGCAAGGAAGAACTCGCGTTCACCCGCAAGGAAATCGAAATCCTCGAATACCTGTGGAACAACCGCGACCACGCCGTTCCGCGTTCCGAACTCCTCCGCGAAGTCTGGGGCTACGAAAACGCAGAATCCGTGGATACCCGCACCGTGGACATCCACATCACCAAGTTGCGCAAGAAAATCGAAGACGATCCCTCGCACCCGAAGCTGCTCGTCACCTTCCGTGGCGAAGGCTACCAGATGCGTTCTAGTCCCGAATGCTCAAAAACCACGTAAAGAAACGGCTAGTTCTCTTCTATACGGCAATCTTCGTCGTAATCGCGCTGCCAGTCGCCTGGCTGCTTTATGACTCGTACCTGCGCATGCAGGACGACGCCAAGGCGGAATGGGCGATGCATGCGACGCAGGTGCTGAAGATGGCGAACAACCGCATCAAGGACGACCTCTCGATAGAGAACAAGAGGTCGTTTATGGAGTATCGTTTCATCAAGGTCGCGAAGACCATTTCGGCCGGCGAACAGCCCACGTACTCCGACCTCGCGCTCAACTTCCCCGTGACCTCCTGCAACAGCGATTCCACGAAAATCGACTACTGCAGCCAGTACGCGGGGCTTGTCGGGCATTTCCAAATAGACCCGGACGGCGTGTTCAGCACCCCGTACCTGCCGGCGGGCGCGCTCGGCCAGGTACAACTCGAGAACAAGGAAATCCGCGAATCGTTCCAGAACAAGCTCAAGTTCATCGTGCGCGACATGGGCATCAAGAACAGGGGGACATCCTCCGCGCTGGATACCGCCAAGAGTTCCAACGCCCTTGACCAGCTGGCCAACGAACTCGACCTCTCCAAGACCAAGAAACGCAAGAAGCGCCTCCGCGTCGAAAGGACCTCCGAACAGGAGCAGTTCGCATTCAACGTGGAATCCGCCAAGATGGACACCTCGGGCCTCTACAGGATATTCCCCTACGTAGGCACGATGGACATCGCTATCGAATCGTTCCAGGCCGAACTGAACAGGCAGTACATCGTGTTCTACAGGAACGTGCTGCGCGGCGAAGAGAACTTCGTGCAGGGATTCGTCGTTGACCTGAAGGAATACCTCAAGAGCATCGTCGACCTGGAAATAAGCGACTACACCGACAAGGACAATCACCTCGCCCTGAGATTCAACGACAGGAGCGGGACCATCATCGCGTTCGGCATCGACACGCGCGACGCCATCAAGGTATTCGAAGAAGACCTCACCGAGCCACTGAACAACATCACGATGGAGATATTCGTCGACAAGTCTGTGCAGAAAATCGGGAACAGCAAGGGGCAAATCGTTACCAACGGACAACTGCTGTTCCTTATCGGCAGCATCATGTTCCTGCTTCTCGGGGGCGGCCTCATTTCCATCTACCGACTCACGCAAAGCCAGCTCAACCTCGCCCAGAAGCGTCAGGATTTCATATCGGCCGTAAGTCACGAGCTCAAGACCCCGCTCACCACCATCAAGATGCGCGCGGAAATCCTGCAGAGCAGCTACAACAAGATGGACGACGCGAAACGCATGAGGAGCTTCGACCAGATCGCAAGCGAAAGCGACCGACTCACGCGACTCATCCAGAACGTGCTGGACCTCTCCAAGCTCGACGGCAATCGCTGGGTGGCAAACATCCGCAAGGACCGCCCGAAGGCCGTGCTCGACGACTTCGTCACCATGTACACCAAGAACATCGAGGACCACGGATTCTCGCTCACGGTATCGTGCGACACCGATATCGACAAGGTGCAGCTGATGATGGACCGCGACGCGGTGATGCAGATTCTCACGAACCTGGTGGACAACTCGCTCAAGTTCTCGAAGAACGCGGACTACAAGATGATCATCATCGAGCTCAAAATCGATGTCGACCACGTATACCTCGCCGTCCGCGACTACGGTCCGGGCATCCCGCCTTCCGAAATGAAGAAGGTGTTCCAGGAATTCTACCGCGTGGAAAACGAGATGACCCGCACCACGAAGGGAACGGGCATCGGGCTTTCGATGGTGAAAAAACTCTGCGCGCTTTCGAACATGCGTATCGAAATCGAAAACGCCGGGCCGGGTCTGCGCACAAAAATCCATTTCCCGCCGCAGACCATTTAGTCCCGCAATCACAAATTTTATATTTTAGGTACGGCAGCGCACTAGCCGCTGCACGACTTTTTTAAGGACCAAACATGACGCAGGAAGATATCCTCCAGAACCCGGAACAATACGACCTTTCCATCGAGACTGTCGGGAAGGGAACGCTGAAATCGCCCATGAAGGGCATGCGGTTCGTATCCGATGAAGACCGGATAAGCCTCACCACCGACGTAAATCGCATTCAGGACTTTTACAAGAGGGGCATCGCAGTCCCCTCGCTCGAAGCGGCAGGCCCGCGCGAAACCATCTTCCACGACCCGGCATGGACACGTGCGGGCGTCGTAACCTGCGGCGGCCTCTGCCCCGGCCTCAACAACGTCATCAAGGGCCTCGTTCAGGTGCTGTGGTTCGACTACGGCGTAAGGAACATCTTCGGCATCCCCTACGGCTACCGCGGACTCAACCCGTCGTACGGATACTCCCCCATCACGCTGAACCCCGACGTGGTCGACTCCATCCAGGAAGATGGCGGCACCATTCTCGGAAGCTCCCGCGGCATGCAGGACCCTTCCATCATGGTCGATACCCTCATGCGCCTCAATATCAACGTGCTGTTCTGCATCGGCGGTGACGGCACGCTCCGCGGCGCCCACGCGATTGCCGAGGAAGTCAAGAAGCGCAGACAGCCCATCTCGGTCATCGGCATCCCGAAAACCATCGACAACGACTTGAACCTCATCGACCGCACCTTCGGTTTCGAAACCGCGGTGCTCTCCGCGACCGACGTGATTACGAGCGCCCACAACGAGGCGAACGGTGCTTTCAACGGGCTCGGCCTCGTGAAGCTCATGGGCCGCGATTCCGGCTTTATTGCCGCCTATGCGGCACTCGCCACCACGGTGGTGAACTTCTGCCTTATTCCCGAAGTCCCCTTCACGCTGGAAGGCCTCTTCAAGGCGCTTGAAAGCCGTTACGGCAGCGGCAAGACGCACGCCGTTATCGCCGTCGCCGAAGGCGCCGGACAGGAACTCTTCAAGGACCAGGAAGAACGCCGCGACGCAAGCGGAAACATCCTGAAGAACGACATCGGCGAATTCCTTACCGAAAAGATCAAGGAACACTTCGACAAGGTCGGCAAGGAAGTGAACATCAAGTATTTCGACCCGAGCTACATGGTGCGCAGCATCCCCGCGAAGGGCACCGACGCCATCTTCTGCTTCCAGCTCGCCGAAAGCGCCGTACACGCGGGCATGGCCGGCAAGACGGACATGGTGGTGGGCAGCATGAACGAACAGTTCAGCCACGTGCCTATAGAATACGCCGTGAACGAGCGCAAGAAAATCGACCCGAACGGAACGCTCTGGCACGCCGTCCTCGGCGCCACCCGCCAGCAAGATTATTTTGCAGGCAAGGGCAAGGGCAACAAATAAATTAAAAAACAAAAATTTTGTATTATTAGGATATGCTGAAAAAAGAAGACAAGATACTCATCCGTACCGCCATGATGGAGTACCGCAATCTGCTGTTCAAGACGTTCCACGGCAAGGACGAAGAAAAGGAACGGATTGCGCACGTCAACAGGTTTCTCCAATCCTGGAAAGTGTAACGGAACAATGGGAATTGCATCAAGAATATTCGGAGCGGCCCTGATTGCCGCATGCGCGGTTTTCGCCAACGAAGACCTGCGCTTTGCCGATTCGTGCTACACCGCCCGCGCAGAACGCGCCAAGGGCGACAAGGCCGACGCGCACAACGCCGCCCTCATGATCGAGGCCTACAAGAAGGCAATCACCGATGCCGCGGTCGAAGAGGAAGCCACCGAAGGTTACGTAAAGAGCCTCTATTTTTCGTTCCGCTTCGTGCCCTTCGAAAAAAGCATGCGTTCGAAGAAGCTCGATTCCCTGAAGAATATCACCGAAGCAGCCTACACGAAGTTCCCGAAGAACAAGGCCATTTCGCACATCTACGCGACCGCGGTCTCGATGTGGGGCGCCGACAAGAACCCGCTGCAGGCGGTAAAGGACGGCGTCGCGAACAAGGTGCGTGACGTCGCCACCCAGACCGAAGACTGGCAGGTGCTCGGGCGCGCGCACCAGCTGCTCCCCTACGTGCCCCTGATTCTCACATGGCCCGACAAGAACCTTGCAGACCAGTACCTGACACAGGCTTTGCAGCAGGACCCGAAAGACCTTTACAACTACTTCTTCTTGGCGGAACTGCGGTTCGACCAGAAGCGTTACGCAGACGCCCTCGACCTGATCACCAACTTCTTCATGGAAGACAAGCGCGGCCGCTGGCAACTGAAAGAACTGAAGAAGAAGATCAACGCGAAATTGGATAAGAAATAGTTCCTAGTTCCAATTTACTAGTTCCTAGCAAATAAGGTCTCGAGAAACATCTCGGGACCCGTATTTCTATTAACCAGGAACTTGCCCCTACGGGGCGGCGGTGTGACGGGTGTGACGCATAAAAAAAGGCGGGCTTTTATGCCCGTCTTTTTTTCGTGGACCCTATCATGCTTCGCATTCCAGGGTGACATTTGCTATGATTTGACGCGATATCTTACCCAGCCTGCACAGCAGTAAGCGCAATCGTGTAGACGATGTCTTCCACGAGGGCGCCGCGGCTGAGGTCGTTCACCGGCTTGGCCAAGCCCTGGAGCATCGGGCCGATGGCGATGGTGCCCTGAGCGCTGCGCTGCACGGCCTTGTAGCCGATATTGCCCGCGGAGAGGCTCGGGAACACGAAAACGGTAGCCTTGCCTGCGACAGTGCTTCCCGGAGCCTTGAGGGAGCCCACGCTCGGGGTCGTGGCGGCATCGTACTGGAGCGGGCCATCCACGAGCATCTCGGGGCGGGCGGCCTTCACGATGGCGGTCGCCTCGCGCACGAGGTCGGCATCGGGGCCCTTGCCGCTGTTCATGGTGCTGTAGCTGAGCATCGCGACACGGCTCGGGAGGCCGAAGGCCTTGGCGGTGTCA
>CACXXH010000086.1 GCA_902771595.1 Fibrobacter succinogenes
GACGGCGCCCTTGAGGTTCACGATGGAAACGTTCACGCTGCCGGCGGACTTGAGCTCGACGGTAACGGCAGAGTGGTCGAAGCCCTTGATTTCAGGAGAGAACGACTGAACAGCCGGTGCAGCCTGGTCGACGATGACCATGTTCCCTTCCTTCTTCAGGGCCTTTCCGTTCCATTTGATGACGTGCATTGTTGTGTTTTCGCCACCACTCATAATTTTCTGAATTTTACTTTTGTAATTTACAGCATTACCATAATAAAGCCACGAATTGGAATTTTGAGAACTACCTGTGCTACGGCAATCTTCCGGCCAATCAATTGGATCGACATCCGGCAGAGGAGTTTGTTCGCACTCATAGCCGCCACCACTTACGGGATCATCTTCATCATCGATATAAATTTCACTGTGGGAAATATTAGTAATGTTGGGATTAGCCGCAAAAACTCCATATTCCTTTCTAAAAGGATACTTAGTTTTCGACCCAGCATCTGCAGGCACAAAGCAATACTGTAAAGTAGCATTTCTATTAACAACGCTAGGCCAAATACTTCCGCTAGACTGGTTGTTATTATCATCATCTTCCGAGTCATGATGACGGGCAAACGCATAACTACCAGTAGGGCAATTCTGACTTAACCTCAATACAGCATAACCATACGGAACGCGAGGCGCTTCATCAATATTATAAACGCAATACCTAAATACAATTCTATTTTTATTAACATTTATTCCAGGAGGAGTTTGATTATCCTTAACCTTATTTCTATTGCTATCATCTTCGGTATCAAGACGAATCATCACTTCACCGCCGCCATTCGGACATGTGTTCGCATTCTTCAAAACGCCAATCTTAGCGGCGAAACATAGTGATGTTGCTATCGCGATTAACAGATATACTTTTTTCATTTCTTTCTCCTTTGAAATAAAGTGCAATTAATTTAGTAAAAAAAATACGAAGAAAATAATCACTCAGAACAGAACGTATTACATTTTACTTACAAAACAAGTATGTTGAAATTGTTTTGTACTTTTTACAACAAACGTTGTATATAAAATGCGTTACAATATTTTAACACACTACAAAGTTTTTTATTAAGAATTATCTTTATTTAATTGTCTTTCGCAAGGAGCGAAAGGCGCAGGTGGTCTTCGAAATGGCCGTTGATATATTCGTATTCGCGGCAAGTGCCCTCTTGCGCAAAGCCCGCGCGAGTGGCGACCGCGATGCTTGCAGGGTTCTGGAGAGAAGCCGAGATTTCAAGCCGGTTGAGGCCGAGAGTTTCGAACGCGAAACCGGAAAGGAGCGAGAGGGCCGAGGTCGCAAGGCCGCGCCCCGTAAATTCTTCGCCCAGCCAGTAACTGACACTCGCGGACCGGTGCGCCGCCTGAATCCAGCCGAGCACGATGACTCCAGCCAACTGCGGGCCGTTTGCGGGATACCGGTCGCCTGCAGATTGCTGACTGCCGGCTGTCCGCAGGTCGCTTGCGGGAACTGAACCGCCCGCAAATTGTTGACCGTCCGCGGAAGTTAAACTGCGCGAACCCTGCTCGAAAATTCCCCAACAGGCGCCATTCGCCATGAGGGCCTGCATTTCCCAGGAATCAATCCGCGCCTCGACATCCTCGACGTTCGCGCATTCCGCAGGCCACGGCAAGTGACGCGAAAGGAATCCTCGGTTCCGGTCGACGAGCGCAAAAACCGCTTCCGCATCCTGCTTGCCAAGCAAGCGGAGGGTTACGCGGCCATCGCTCAGTTCTACGTCGGGAATTTCGTCCAGGAAGTTTTCCATGCGGGAAGAATATATAGCAATTCAAAGGAGAATCAATATACCGACGAACGGTCTCTACGTGAGCCGGAGGCGGCTCGTCTTAACGAGCCGTCGATGGCGAGAGTGAGTGAGATACCGGAGGTTTCAATACCCTAAACGTCGAGCGAACGGTCTCATAAGAAAAAACCGCCGACCGAAGTCAGCGGTTTTCAGTGCGGATGAAAGGACTTGAACCTTCATGCCCTTGCAGGCACTAGAACCTGAATCTAGCGTGTCTACCAGTTCCACCACATCCGCGTGGTGCACCAAATTTTGAAAAATTCGCCCGATTTGTCAAGGGTTTCTTGATAAAAAAGGGGCATCCTCTTTCTTATAACTTTAATCCGGTATGAAATTTACGCGGGCGGGGCCCATTTATTGCCGGAAAGACTCGCGGATCCAGTCCGGGTGCTTTTCGCGCCAATACGACCAGTCGTGCTCGCCCGCGGGGTCGAACCGGAGCACGCAGTCAGCCTGAAGTTCCCTGCAGAAATCCTCAATCCAGGGCTTGGCTTCCGTCACAGGGAAAAGTCGGTCATTGCCGCCCTGCAAAAAACGCCACCGTCCAGCGCGCATCCTGGGGGCATTCGTGCCGGCCAGTGCGCGGGCATCGCCCAGCAACTTGCCGAACGAACTCGCCAGAAGGCGGTCCTTCATGCGGCGCTTGCCATGCATGGAATAGATGAGCACGCCCAGCGCCCCGTCCGAAACGCCGACCAGCGAAACCTCTTCCACCGGCGCATTGCGACGTACAGCGATGGAATCCAGAGCGGCATCGATTACGGCCATCATGGAACCCGTAGCCCAGTGGTCGTTCCTGCACGCTGAGGCGCTCACGACGATTACATCGGGATACAGCTTCGAGAAGTCGTCGCCCGCGACAAGCCCCTTCTGGCAGTTGCCGCTCGTCATGCCCCCATGGAACCACACGACGACGTCGGACTTCGCAAACTGCACAGGGAGTTTCGCTTTTGCTTTCGCCGGCCACCATACGCCCACAAAGCTCTTTACACCCTGCGCAGAAACAGAGAGCGTATCCTGCGAGGCAAATGACGCAGCACAAAAAAAGAAAACTAGGGATAACGCAAGCCGCAACCGCATGTTACTCCGCTTGCAGGGAACCATCCTGTGCGGGAGTCTGCTCTTTACGCTTCGGCCGAACCTTCGGAGGGAGCTTCGTCATTATTCCGAGCACAAGGAAAAACAACATGGCGATAAAACTCAGAAGAGCGATCCCCGCATAGATGAGCGCATACTCCATCTGGTAGTCAGCAAGCACCTCCCAGTCCAGTCCGCCGTCCGTGGTAGAAATGGACTGCACGACAAACACATTGTCCTTCGCGCGGGATGCATATATCTCCAAAGGTATTTCGGAAGCGTCCACACTCGCAAAGCTGAACCATTCCGCCAGCTCGTCGTTGAGTTCCTGCGAGCTGTAAAGGACAAAGGTAGCATCCTTGTCACCATTTATCTGGAAATACGTCTTGTCCAAAAACGGGATGTTGCTGCCACCGAACAGGCTCGGTATAGAAGCGTGGCTCAGCGTCCCGTAAAAAAGATGCGGCTCGGAAAAAAAACTGCGCACCACGAGATGCGTGCACGACACACACCAAACAATAATCAAAAGAAAAAACAGCGACGTATTCAGGTATACGTATTTTCTAGTCTGGAGAAACGAAGCCATAACAAATCAGGTTTTAGACCTGAATATAAAAAAGAATGTCGAAAGCAGCAAGACCAACGTAAGGAAATAGAACACCAACGGGATCTTCGCCTTCAAGGCAATCTCGTTCAGGCTTTCTTGCTGGAAAAACTGTATGAGTTCCTCACCCGAAAGAATCGTCTCGTGGTCATCGAAGCGGTTCCATGCAAGCGAATGTTCTACGTTCTCGCTCAAGAGGTGCGAGATGCGCTGCACAAGAGTATCGGGAACTTCGAGCCCCCGCGGAATTTCCACCGGGAAACCGAAGCGAGCAGAATCAAGAACCATCTGCAACGGATAGGCAATATTGCCCGGAAGGAACGCAGCCTCGGCATAGACCAAGTCCCATTCATCCAACCACGCACGACGGACAGACAGGTAACGGCGAATAGCGGCAATCTTGCTCATCACGCGGCGTTCGAACTGGTTCACCGTATATGCGGGCGGTGCCTTTATCCCGTGAAGTCCATCCATTTCTTTCGAGAAAGAGACCGCGACTTCGCGCAGGGACATCGTCTGCGAAACGACCTTCATGGAATCCTTCGCATAGCCGGCGCGGTAATTCGCCATATAGCGCATGAGGTCCATTTCCATGAGCTGGTAATCAGACAACGACTTGATATGTCGCGAATAGACGACCAAGTCGGGCTTCTGCGAAACATAAAAGAGGGCGGTAAGCCCGAGCGTGAGCAGGATAATCAGCCAAACCCACGGAGTCTTGAGCTTCGCGTTGAAGGTGTCGGCGATGGACCTATTTTTTGTTTCTTCCACAACTAGAAATTACCTTTTTTCTACTTTGGTGGGTATGAGGCGCTCGTTTTTTTCGACATTTTTGACCTTTTTGCCGTTTTTGGGCATTTTTGCCGGCCTTGGCGCATGCACCATTGAACGCGCCGAGGAACAAATCATCGAAAAACACGTTAACGGCACAAAGAAGACCTCCGTGTGGGTGTACCCCGACGGCGAAATTCTCAAGCGCAACGAGTGGTACGACAACGGCATCAAGCAATTCGAAATCCAGTACAAGAACGGCGTACCGCATGGCAGCATCAAACGCTGGACTGTACTCGGCGACGTGGCGCTCGACGGAGAATACAAGAACGGCAAGCGCGAAGGGACGTGGACAAGCTACTTCGTAGAACGGCTGAACTCACGCCGCAAGGAAGCCGTGCGCTACTACAAGGACGACCACCCCGTTGGCGACTGGGAAGGCTGGCATTTTAACGGGAACAAGGCCTTCGAGGAGCATTACGACGACAACGGGAACCCTACAGGCGTATGGAAAAAGTGGCATGACAACGGAGTCCTTGCAGAAGAAAAATACAATTGTCACGATGCAATGAGAAATTTTCTTCAAGACGGGGAAAACAAACCGAATCCGGGATACATCAAACGCTATGGACGGAACTGCAAAATTATAGAACACTTTGAATGCTCCGACGACCATTTAGACGGAGAATACAAAAAATACTACGAATCATACGGACCAGTCGATTCCGCCGCTGGAAATTGCGAACAAGCAAAACTCAAGGAAGAAGGCTTCATCGGAGACGAAATCGACTTTGGAGCACACACCACCTACAGAGCAGACGGTTCCCTCATAAAAAAAATCAAGTCGAACTATTTCAAGGGGCGCGAAAAGATACAATGGTTCGATGAGCAAAACAATGTTGTGCGCGAAAGCATCTTCATTACCGAAGAAACAGATGGGCCTGTAGAAAGCTCAGGCATCGCCTACGGAACATGCGACACCTCATCTACACTTTTCTGTGCAGAAACTTCGTTTGTCCGTTCTTCTTGGCCGAGCGGGACACTAGACAGCAGCACATTGAGTTTCAAGGACGCATACAAGCTAAGCATCGGAAAGTACCCGGCATCGCTCCGATACACCAAGGCAGGGCATGTCCTTTTGTACGAAGAATTCTGGGCATACGATGACCCTCCGACAAGTTACGGAGACCCGGCTCTTCGCGTGAGCCGCAGTTTCTACCCCGACAGCATGGGCGGCGGAATGGCGAGCGAAGGATTTTGGCAGAGAAACCTTGACGGTTCCAAACGCCACGGCGTATGGCGCAACTGGTACCCGAACGGAGTGCTGAAAGACAGCCTCAACTACGTGAACGGGGAACGCGTCGGCGAGCAGTTCGGTTACGACAGCACCGGAAAACTCACGATACATAAAACAGAGGCCGGCAAGAACCGGCCGGTGATTATGCATATACCGGGGAAAAACTAGAAACGGGTCAGGTGAGCCGCACTACCCGTTCTTAGTAATTTCGTAAAGGTGCCTCCTGCAAATCCACGGCAGATTGAAGTCGCCCACCTTTCCGCTCTTCGACAGGCCAGGCCCGCGCAAGCACAGTTTTTCCAGGCAATCTTCACCGCACTTGTATGCAAAATAACGGGAAAAATCCTTGTCCGCGACGTTCCCGATAGCGCACCGTTCTATTTCAACCAACCCCTGGCATGGATAAATATCGCCCTTGGCACTCATGTGCAGCTGGAGCCTGTTTTCGCAAGGCTGTACCGGATATTTTGGGGGACGCGCCAGCAATCCAACAGAATGTTCCGGAAAAAAAGCTACCTCTTTGGTGTTCAATGTTTCTGACGCAAACACATTGATTTTGTCAAATATTTCAACTGTTCCCAAAAAGAGAATTTCACAGTCGCAAGCAGCGTAAAGTTTCTTGACAACGTTCTCGAAAGAATTCACGTACGGCAAGTCGCTCTCGGAAACATGGATACTGAGAAAACCAACCGAATATGCTTTCCTGATTTCATCCAGTTCCTGTTTGTGGAGAACAGCATCCCTCAAATTGACATGGACTTTCGATACAAAGTTACAGTTTTTTATGGTTTCTAGAATTTTTTTCGTCTTTTCAGGCACACAGAAAAGCTGTGTCGTGAACAGCTCGACAGCATTCATTCCGGCAGGGCTTTTCTCTTCAGGTAATTCCTTCACCCAACGAGCATAGCGCTTCAGCCACCCCGTTATTTTGCTTGACGAAACGGTAAAATCATTTCCGCTTTTATTGATTTCTAGATGCAGCGTTATGGAGCGAAACGGCAGATTAAAGCACTTCATTTGGGACCTTTAATATTCGTTTTTTTAGATATCATGACGACTGATGTACGCCCTAACGGAATCAATATTCTCTTTTTTCGAAAACACCTGTGCGCAGATTTTGCACGGCGACATGAACTTTCCCCGACATTCAATACCGCATTCCTTAAAGATCGGGAAAAAGGATTTTATACCCAGGAAAGCAATTCTTCTCAAAATGACATCCCTGTTCATCCTTTTTAATATAGACGCAAGGCTTTCATTGTAAATATTTCCATTGACATACTCATCGCATTGGTCAAGCCCTGCGCAACAGGGCGCAACGAAACCTTTTGAACTTACAGTCACACTGAAATTATTTTCACAAACGGCACTCATCCCACACGGCGGATTATATAAATCATTTTCATTCAAAAACTTCGTTGCTCGACCGACTGCGGCAACCTGACCGCAAGAAATCTTACCAGCCAGTTTTACCGCATCTGGATCAAGGAGATCCATGACTTCTTTCATCTGATGACTTCTGGTCGTAAGCAACCGAAGGTTCGTCGCGATTTCATTCTCGTAACAGGCCTGGAGGCAATTGTTTATGGTTTCGGGGCTTACAAACTGGTAATGCCAATAATCCCAAGATATTTCCATGTGGGTGAGGCCACTCTTACGGATTTCCTCACAGACACGCCGTGCATTGTCCAACTTCTTGCTCCAAAAGGCGTTCGTCGTACAGGATATTACTTTAAAGCCGGCTTTTCTCGCACAAGCAAACAACTCACAGCAATCATCCTTGTAAATAAATGATTCCCCTCCAGCCAAATGGAATCTCTTTGCGATACAATCTTGTTTTGCCGCCTCGCGAATACATTTTTTCGCGACATTCATATCCAATTTATCGCCTTTACCATTCTCACCTGCAGACAGGTAACACATCGCGCACTTCGCTGTACAGCGATTGGTATTTTCCATTACTAGACTGTCATAATGGAAATTCCTAGTCCTATATAGGAAGTTCCGATATGGATCATATTCATTTGCTTGAATCATACAACACTTCAAAAAAACGGCGGTGGGAAACCCACCGCCTTGGTTCCAACATTAACCTAGCAAAAACGAATCAACTTAGATACGAGGATTTCTTTTGCAGCCGGGAGTCGGACGCGGAAACGGAATCGGCGGATTGACAACGATAATAATGATAATGTCGGCGAGACGCTTAGCAACAGATTCCGTAAGCTGAGCCTTGAAAGCCTTGTCGAGCTTTTTGGTAGCGACAGCATCCTTGATCTGAGTAGTGAAAGCCGGAGTCAGATCGATGCCCTTCTTCTTGGCAAACGTAGCCGGGTTCTTCTGGAACGCAGCGACATCGTCATCCGTCTTGATTGCAGCAATGAGAGCGCTCGCCTGAGCGTTAGCAATTGCATTGTTCTTCTTTTGGATCGTTGCAGCAAGTTTTGCAGTAGCATCGATTTTTTTTACAGCCATTTTGGACTCCTTATATTAAGAAAAGTTTTTCGTAATATAAAATAAATTTCCAACAAGCGAACGTTTTTTCTACAAAATAATCACATGTAAAAAAGAAATTACCTCAATTCCCTTGTGTGTAATACAAGCAACACACAACGTATTGTTTTTACTAATGAATTATCTTGTAATTTCGCTCCTTTCCAAACTCTGAATCAAAACCGAATTTCATTTTTTTTGGGGAAAAAATCAAAAAAACACCTCCTTTTTGGGGATAGAAGCAGGATTATGGCACGGAATTCACTACTCGAAAGGGGGGGGGCCAGAAACAACAGCAAGCAGGTTAAATATCTTTGGGGAAACAGCGAATTATGTGGAGCAAAAGACCCAAATATGAGGCGCAAGGATAGAGAAGTTCTAGGTGACGAGAATATCGCGAAGATTATCGAGCAGTGTACGACCTGCCACATTGCGATGGTGGACGATGCGGATGCGGGCATGCCATACGTGATTCCGATGTCGTTCGGGTATAGCTTGAAAGACGGAGCCCTGGAACTGTACTTCCACTGCGCGCACGCAGGCAAGAAACTCGATTGCATCCGCAAGAATCCGAACGTGGCGTTCAGCATGTGTGTCGAGAACCGCATCGAGATTCACGAGGACGTTTATTGCAAGAGCGGGCGCTTTTATGCAAGTGTCGTGGGGCAGGGCAAGGCCGAAATCGTCGAGGATAGCGCCGAAAAATGCCGCGGGCTCTCGCTCCTGATGGAACGGCAAGCTGCGGGCGCCGCGCACGGTTCAAGTTCCGCGCAGTCCGCAAAACCGGCGCAGTCTATGTATGCGGCCCCGCACAAGTTCGAATTCACGCCCGCGCAGGCCGCCGCCGTGACCGTGTTCAAGATAACGAGCACGTGTTTTACAGGGAAAGCGAAGGCTGAATAGTAATTTTTCGCATTTTGCGTATCGCATTTTGCGAAAACGGCAAATTTCTAAACTTTTACAAGGGGGGAGGGGTAAAAGAAGTTATATTACGAATAAATTTGAGGAGAAACCTATGAAGCATTTTTCCCTTACCGCCATTTCTTTTGCTCTCTTCCTTGTTGCGTGCGGAGGCGATTCGTCCACAAGCCCTAGCGCCAATACTGGAGATTCACAAGTTTCAAGTTCATCGGAGGCAAGCACTCCAGCATCGTCCACTGAAGAGAGTAGCGATTCCAAAGAAATTTTCAGCAGTTCCGCTATATCAAGCAGTTCCAGCAAAGAAAATTCTTCCAGCAGCGACGAAGCCAAAGTTTTTCCCGCAAACTACAATCAAGAGACGGAAATCCTGACGGACGAACGCGATGGCGAAGTTTACAAGACCGCAAAAATCGGCGACCAGATTTGGATGGGACAAAACCTACGTTACCTGCCTACAGAATTTGTCGATGATTGCGATCTCAGATGGATTGATGAAGAGGTGGAACCTGATTCACTGGATACTTACGGAAGAGGCTATTCATGGATTGAGGCAACAAGGATATCTTGCAATCATATGTCAGAAATAATTTCTTTTGGCGGTGAAGATTATCCTCTACCCTTTCAAGGAATTTGTCCCAAAGGATGGCATATACCAAGTTTAGACGAATGGAAAATATTGATTGAATCGACAAACCAACATTTATATAAATTACTTTCTACGGATTGGGTAAAACCAGGCTATTCAGGAACCGATGAATACGGCTTTAACGTGCTCAAACCGGCTAATGGCACCCATGTCCAGTTCATCATGCTCGACAACACCGGCGAAAAAAACAAAACCATGGTTTTTAACGATATCGGGGGTTCGACACTCCAAATGGAAACTGTCAGCAGTTATAAAACCGTTGAACACCTTTATCTCCGCTGTTTGATGGACTAGCAACCTTCAAGTTTTACCTCACTGGGAAGTCAAAGCCAGGGCGTTACGGGCGCGGCGCCTGAGCGCCCGTAGAGGGAGTAGCGGCAGACTTGCCCTGGACCCTATCGTCACGACGTTCCTCCAGGGTGACAGTCTGCAGTTTCCACAGGATGGCATAGGGCAAGGCTAAAGCGAGGGGGAGACCTCCCCCTTTGACTAAAAATTTCTACATTTGTGGCCACTATGAGTGAAGCTATTAACAATGTGAAGCAGGCGTTTGACGCAGAACTTGCGCAAACCGACCTTACGAACCAAGAAGCCGTCAACAACCTCCGCGTGAAGTACCTGGGCAAGAAGGGAGCCGTCACCGACCTCATGAAGCAGATGGGCACGCTCAGCGCCGAGGAACGTCCGGCTTACGGCAAGCTCGTGAACGAACTTAAGGTCGCCGTCTCCGAGGCAATCGACAAGGCTATCGAGACCGCGAACCAGGCCGCGCTCCAGAAGAAGCTGGAAAGCGGTTTTGTGGATACGACGCTCCCGGGCGCAGGGATTCCCGCCGGCAGCACGCATCCGCTCTACGACGTGCGCGAAGAGATTATCGACTTCTTCAGCCAGATGGGCTTCGAGGTGGACTTCGGCCGCGACATCGAGACGGACTGGTACAACTTCGAGGCGCTCAATACGCCGCCCGATCACCCGAGCCGCGACATGCAGGATACGTTCTACGTGGACGACAAGGTGATGCTGCGTACGCACACTTCCGGCACGCAGATCCACTACATGGAAACGCACAAGCCGCCGTTCCGCATGATTGCTCCGGGCCACGTGTTCCGCGTCGACAACGATGCAACCCACGCCCCGATGTTCCAGCAGTGCGAAGGCCTGGTGGTAGACGAGAACATCAGCTTTGCAGACCTCAAGGGCGTGCTCCAGGTGTTCATGAACAAGCTGTTCGGCGAAGGCGTCAAGACGCGTTTCCGCCCGAGCTTCTTCCCGTTCACGGAGCCGTCTGCCGAAATGGACGTGAGCTGCGTGTTCTGCGGTGGCAAGGGTTGCCGTCGCTGCAAGGGAACCGGCTGGATGGAAATCGGCGGTTGCGGTTCTCCGAAAAGTACACGGGCTTTGCATTCGGCTTCGGTCTCGACCGTATCGCCATGCTGCGCCACGCGATTCCGGAAATCGGTTTGCTGACGAGCAACGACCAGAGATTCCTGAGCCAGTTCTAATACAAGCAAACAAGCAGTATCGTGAGCCGAAGGCGACTCGTCTTAACGGGTCGTCGCAGGCGAGAGCGAGTGAGGAACCGGAGGGTCTTTACTCTAAATGACGAACGAGCGGTATCAAAAAAGGCAGGTTTAAAAACCTGCCTTTTTTTTATGGATACACTTGCCTTGCTGCGCAAGGCTGCGGTATGACGTCTAATGGGCACTCTTGCCCCTTCGGGGCTGCGGTGCGACGTTTATCGCAAGGCTGCGGTATGACGT
>CACXXH010000087.1 GCA_902771595.1 Fibrobacter succinogenes
GATGAGTCGCTTGTGGCTCACGATATGTTATGAGACCGCACGCTCGACGCCTTGCCAACAAAAAAGCGGCCCGGTGTTAGCGGGTCGCGATTGCAATAGTGCTCGGTCTTATTACAGCTTTTCTTGGAACTGGTGGAACTTTTCGAGAAGTTCCGCGTAGGTCTTGGTGGCTTCGAGCTGTGGGAACTGGGCCACGATGGAGTCCGGTGCGCAGAAGAAGCAGCCCTTGTCTGCCTGCTTGAGCATGCCCGTGTCGTTGAAGGAATCTCCGCTCGCGAACACCTTGAAGTTCAGCGCCTGCAGGTGCTTCACGACCTGCGTCTTCTGGTCGTTCATGCGCAGGCGGTAGCTCTTGATGCGGTCGTTTTCCACCACGAGGTTGTGGCAGAAGATGGTCGGGAAACCGAGGTTCTTCATGATGGGGTAGGCGAATTCCTGGAACGTGTCCGACAGGATAATCACCTGTGCCTCGTCGCGGAGCTTGTCCATGAAGTCGCGTGCGCCGTCGAGCAGGCCCAAGTTCGCGATGACGTTCTGGATGTCCGAAAGCTTGATGTTCTCGCGGTCGAGAATCGCGATGCGGCCCTTCATGAGCACGTCGTAGTCGGGGATGTCGCGCGTGGTGAGGCGCAGGTCCTTGATGCCCGTCTTTTCGGCGACGGCAATCCAGATTTCGGGGGCAAGGACTCCTTCAAGGTCTTTCGGGGGCAAGGACTCCTTCAAGGTCCAGGGTAACGACACATTGCTTAGTGAACATGGTAGTAAAAAATGGTTAGTGGTTTGGGAGCGCATAATGTGAGGTGTGTGTGATGTGTAATTAAATTCCACATTTCACATTCCACATTTCACATTTCATTTTAATCTTTCCTTTATAATCTCGTTCAAGTCCTGCGGGGTAATCTGGTACGGCGTGCGGCAGAAATCGCAGATGACTTCGAGGTTCTTGCCTTCGGATTCGAGTTCCTGCAAGTCCTTGAGCGGGAGCGTGGCGAGGGTCGCCAGGGTGCGTTCGCGGCTGCAGGGGCAGTAGGCCTTCGGGTCGATTTCCTTCACGATGTCGATTTCGTAGGGCCCGCGCAGCTGGTCCAGCAGTTCATCGAGGTTGAAGCCTTCGGGCGTGTTCATGTCCTTGAACTTCGGCAGGTTTTGCACGATGACTTCGATGAGGTTGATGTCCTTGTCCTCGAGGTCGGGGAAGGCTTCGATGTAGAAACCCGCTGCGTAGTCGAGCTTGCTCGGGTCTTCGCGGTTGAAGGCGGCTTCGATGCCCACGGCGGAACGGATCTGTTCGGACTGCAGCAGGTAGGTGGCGAGGTTCTGGCCCATCGAGACGGAGGGCGCTTCGATAATGCTCTCGTGGACGCGCTTGCCCTGCTCGTTCAGCTTCACGACCTGCACGCTCTGCGGGATGAGCGCAGGTTCGTTACCGCCCACGGCGGCAAGTTCTACCTGCGGAATCATCGCGCGTACGAGCCCCATCGGGGTAGTATCGGACGAAACCTTCGTGATTTCGCCGCCGAAGCGCGTGGTGAGCGAGACCGTGCCCGCATACTTGAGCGAGGCGCTCAGGAAGATGCTTGCGATGGAGTTCTCGGCCAAAAGCTTGAGGGCGAACCCCCGTGCGTTGTGCTGCTTGCCGATTTCGTTCATCGTCGCGGTCAAGTCGACGACAATCAGGCGGAAGGGCGTCTTTTGGCCCGTGGCGCGGATAATGCGGTCCTTGAAATTCATGGGCACAAATTTAGTAAAATGCGGTCGGGAAGGGAATGGCTATTCCTCGCTTCTTGTGGGAAAAGCGGGCAAAAAAGGAATGATAAATGCGCTTTTTCCCGTAAAATTTGTATACTAAGCGCAGCGTTTTTTATTGGTTTCGCCAATGCTCCTGGAACGCCTTATTTCTCCACGACCTGGCCGAGCACTTGCTGGATGCGGTGTTGCATGTGGAACGCGTCGCTGTTCACCAGGCTGTAGAACATGCGGTCGACGAGCGCCTGCGTGTTGAAATCGTACGAGGGCAGCCTCAGCAGGTAGCTTTCCGCGGAATTGTCGAAGGCGTAGAGCTGTCCCAGCGGGCCGATGCGGCCTTCTTCCTGGAGTTCGAGCAGGGCTGATGCCACGTCGTCGTTCACGCACACGATGGGGATTTGCCCGTAGTCGCGGTTTTCGAGAATGCTGACCATCTTGCGCTTCAGGAGTTCGCGGGCGTAGGCTTCCACCGAATGCTTTTCCACCTTGCTGCGGGCGATCTGCTTGTAATCCCACGGGCTCGCGAATTCATTATCGGTGCAGTCCATGACGCTCAGGCCCATTTCCCGTAGGCCGATGAGGCGCTCAATGGACCAGGAGCTGTTGTGATAGGGCGAAAAGAAGGCGATATCGTGCACCCCGCGCGAAAGCAGGTACTTGCCCATCTCCTTTCCGGGGCCGGGACCGAATGTGGAATTGAAGAACGTCCAGTTGTCCTTGCGGATGTAGCGTTCGGGCAGCGACTGCACGGGATGTTCCCACCACACGGCGACCGGGTAGGTGACTTCGGCGAATAGTTGCAGGAGCTTTTTCGGTTCCATCACGAGCAGGGTAGAAAGCACCGCGCCGACGGCGTTGCGGAAGTCGGTGAGCTTGCGCGGCTTGCCGCTCCGGTCGATAAGCGTTCCGGTCTTTTCGTTCAGGCCGAGCAAAATGAGCTTGTAGTGTTCGGCGCCCGCCTTCTTGTAGACCATGCGCAGAAAATCCATCTCGCGTTCGCTTTCGGCGGTGAAACCGCCCCAGCTGTTGCAGCGGGTGACAAAAATGATTTCGCTCAGGGAGACACCGGTTTTTCTTTCGTCCTTGCGGGTGCATCGGTAATGACGCCCGACCCTCTCGAGGATCCCGCGGGATTCTTCCAGGTTCAGGAACTTGCGGATTACGGCCTGCGAGATGTTGTAGCGGATGGAGAGTTCCTTCATGAGGGGAAGGTTGTCGTCTGTCTTGAACACGCCGCGTTCCCAGTCCTCGCGAAAGAGCCTTTCCACTTTCTCCATGGCGGATTCGCGGATTGCGGGGACGGAATTGCCCGCATATATCGTGGTGATGCCCTGCGATGTCCAAAAGCAGCCTTTCCCCTGGATGCGGCAGATTTTCGATTCGCGCTCGAGCGTGCGGAGTGCCGCCTGTACCGTGCTTGACGACAAGCCGTACACCTTCATGATTTCGCGTACGCTGGGTAGCCTGTCCCCGTCTTTGTGCGGGAGTTTTTCCAGGATGAGAGCGAGTTCTTTGCGCATGGCTATAAAATAAAAAAGTCTACGCGACATTCGCCACGTAGACTTTGTTGTTTGGGGGGTGTTTAGTTAAAATTTGAAGTTCACGCGGTAACGGTTGCGGGGATCGCTTGCGCGGGTGTTGTTGACGCGGGCGCCCTTGGCGTTGACGGTGTGGGTTTCCTTGTCCTGCAGCTGCTTTGCGCGCATCTGGGGGATGGCGTCGATGACGCTGCTGGAGAAGGGGGGCGTCACGATGCTGCTAGAGGAGAGCGGCGGCATCACTACGCTGCTGGAACTGGGCGGCGGGGTAACGCTGCTCGAAGACGGCGGAGTGACGTTGCTGCTCGAAGAAATCGGGGACGGTTCGTTATCGACCGGGACCTGGCCGTTGAAGCTTTCCTGGCCCTTGCGGGTGAGGGCGAGAATCAGCATGCCGTCCTTGGTATAGATGTTGTTCGGGGTGAGGTCAACGCGGTTGCCGTCGAAGGTCCAGTTGCCCTTGCTCCAGCGAGAGCTGTTGAACGAATTAAAATCGTCCGTCCAGTCGAGCGTGAAGTCGCTGCCGTTGTCGCCCCTGCCCGGAGTGTACTTGTAAACCTTGACCCAGTTGATGAACTGGAACAGCGGAAGCTTGGATTCGTCGAATTGTCCGACCCATTCGGCGCTTTCAGAAGACCAGATATTGAAGCGGAGGCCCTGGGTGCCGATAAGGTTTGCTACTTGGTCCTTGGGGTCGTTCACGCCCTTCTCGGTCTTGCGGACTTCGTTGCCGTCCACGGTCCAGCGGACGTAATTCGGGGTCCATTCGAGACCATAGGTGTGGAATCCCTGGTCTGCGGCCGGACTGACAGCGTGTTTCTTTTCGCTAGTCTTTTGCGCTCCGGCCCTGCCGGTAATGATGTTGGACTGGAATTTCTCAGGTTCCTTGCCGAGAACTTCGATGTCGACTTCGACCCAGCGTTCTGCGCTGGCCTGTTCAGAGCCGTTCTGGTAGAGGAACATGGAACTGACAGTACCCGAAGCTGCGGCCATTTTCATGCGGGCTTCGAATTTGCCGTACGAGAATTCTTCATTGGTGTAGAGTTCTGCACCGCTGAAGTCCTTTGCATTGAGGGAAGCTGCCATGGTCATTACCGCAAGGGTTCCTGCCGAAAGAATTTTGTTGATTTTCATAAAAAACAACCTCCTAAACACGTGTGTCTTTAATATAGGTCCGTAAAGTGGGGGTCGCAATGCGATGAAAATAAATTATAAACCAACTGTATCAAGTGTATCAAAATGGGCGAAAAAGCGGGCGGGAGAAGCGGTGGATGGGCGTAAAACGGGCTTGCCAAATTACTATCTTTTTTCGTATGGAAATAGAAGACTGGCGCATACGCATAGACGAATTGACAGATTCGGTAATCGCGCTCTTGAACAAGCGCGCCGTCTATGCGACTGAAATTGGAAAAATCAAGAAACAGAAGGGCCTGCCTGTGCTGGATACGGCTCGTGAAGAGGCCGTGCTGGCCGAAGTTGCCGAAAAGGCGGAAAAGGCCGGTGGCCCGCTTTCCGGTGAATCGGTGCGCCGCATTTTCAAGGTTATCATGGAAGAGACCCGCAAGGTGGAGGAATAGATGAAACGTATAGCGCTGGTAGGTTTCGGGCTGCTTGCGGGTTCCATCGCCTCTGCACTCAAGCAGGCTAAGCGCCCGACGGTAATCCGGGCCGTGAGTTCTCCCGCGACGCTTGCGCGCGCCCGCGAGCTGGAACTTGCCGATGAATTTTTCGAATACGGCGATGTCGAACAGTGGTCCAGGGACTGCGACCTCATTTTGCTGTGCAGCCCGATTCTGCATATCTTGAAGACCATCGACGCGCTTGCGCATGTGAAGTGGACCGCGCAGTACGATGCCGGGCAGTCCAATGCGCCGACGTGCCTCGTGAGCGATATCGGCTCTACGAAGGTCGAAATCTGCAAGGCGGGTGTGAAGCTGCCTGCTCCGTTCCGCTTTGTCGGGAGCCACCCGATGGCCGGTTCCGAGAAGCGGACCTGCGAACACAATGACCCCGCGATTTTCGAGAACGCCTACTGGTTCGTGTGCCCTCCGGAGGGTACCGAGGAATCCGCATACGCCGAACTCCTTCAACTGGTGAAGTTCCTCGGGGCGACTCCCGTCGTTTTCCCGCCGGAACACCATGACCGCACGATGGCATGGGTTTCGCACATGCCCCAGATGCTCAGTTCTACGCTTGCGGGCAACCTTCCCGAACGCCTGCTCAAGCACAACTACCAGCACTATGCGGGCCGTGCCTTCCGCGACATGACGCGCATTGCCGCGAGCGGGTGGGGAATGTGGCACGATATTGCGGTCACGAACCGCGACGAGACCGTACGTGCGCTCGGCGAAGTCCGCGACGGGCTCGAGAAGACGATCGAGGCCATGAACGCCCTCGATGTCGTGGCGGATGGAAAGCCCGCGACGGATGACCGTTCCGCCGGGCTCGAGACGATTTTCAAGGCGGGCAACGAAGGCCGCGCGAGTTTGTTCGCTCCGGGCCGCAATGCCGGCGCCGCCTTTTCCGAAATTACGGTGCAGCTCAAGGACAAGCCGGGAGCGCTGCTCAGCGTGATGCAGCCGCTTGCCGAAGAGGGCCTGAACATTCGCGATATCGAACTCATGAAGGTCCGCGAGAATGTCGCGGGCACCCTCCTGCTTGCTTTCAAGACGCCCGACGAGGCTGCCCGCGCTGTGAAAATTTTGCGCTACCTAGGCTACGAAGTGAAGGAACGCTAGATGGAATTTACGCTTAATCCAGATCGCGAACGCATGGCGCTCACCCTGGTGATGGGCCTTTTGGTCAACGGTCGCACCGTGCTCGAAGATTTCGCATGGGCGAGCGGTACCGAGGAATTCGCCCGCGCGCTCGCGGAATTCGGGCTTGTTTACGAACAGCACGGCCACCAGCTGGTTCTCGACGGCAAGGGCTTCCAGTATTCGCTCCCGTCGATGCTGCCCTGCGGTTTTTCCGAAGCCGAGAACGTGCTCCTCTGGACGCTTTCGAGCAAGGATCCCGAACATGTTTTCACCCTCGCCGAGGAATCCGACGAGGCGGGAATCGCGAAAGTCGCATCCGTCAAGGAATGCCTGCTCAAGTATTTCAAGCTGAATGTCGATGAGGATTCCCCCGCGAGGTTCGTTTTCCGGTTCGCCGTGGAAGAACCCGCGCTGAAGAAGGATTCCCTCGGGAACGTGCCCTTCGTGATGCGAAACCGCCTCTTGCTGCGTGCCCTCGTGCGCGGGGAATACCTGAGTTTCGAGGAACGCTCTACGGTTCATGACCAGTGGACCAAGATGCTCATGTATTTCGGTGTCCCGGTTCGCTACGAAGGCCGCGGCATGGAACAGCTGAGCGAGTTCGAACGCCGCCTCATGATTGCGCAGGGCAAGAAGATTGAACGCACGCAGTTTACCGAGCTTTCGGAGGCCCGTGTGATTACCGGCCGCGAATACTACGTGCCCGGCGATACGACCGAGGCGACGGCTTTCGCCCTGCTCGCGACTGTCGGGAACATGCCCAAGGAAAATGTGGTGCGCCTGCTGAACGTCGATTTGAACAGCACGCGCGCCGGTGCCCTCACGTGCCTCAAGCGCATGGGCGCAAACATCGAGACCGTTACCCGCCGCGAAAAGTTCGGTGATGTCTACGGCGATGTGGAAATCTATCCGCTTGCTGCGGGCAAGCGCCTCCAGGGTCGCCGCTTTAGCGAAGACACCATCGCGACTGCGCTTGACGAATTCCCGCTGCTCGCCGTAGCCGCGTGCTATGCCGAAGGTGAAACCATCCTCCGCGTGCCCAAGGAATACCGCAAGGAGATGCGCGTCAAGAACGAGTTCTTGGCCGAAAACTTGCGCAAGACGGGCGTGGAAGTCGGCGTCTACGACGACGGGCTTGTCATTCGCGGGATGGAAACCATCGTGAACGGGAGCGAATTCGACGGGGGAGACTCTGCCGAGACGGGGCTTGCCCTGAGCGTCCTTTCGCTTTCCCTCCAGAACGACGAGCCTGTAGGTGGCCTGGATTGCGTGGAACGTGTATTTCCGGGCGTTGCCGAGCGGCTCAAACAGGTGCTGGTCGCCGAAAAGACCGAAAATGAAGGCTAATCCATTCGAGGCAGAATATGAAAGGCACTTTCAAGAAAATCGGGATTGTCGGTTTTAAGGACAAGAGCGCGGATCTCGCTTGCGCGTTGAACCAGATTGCGCTCTGGGCGGTAGCTCATCCGCAGGTGAAGTTCTTCGCGCTTGATAGCCTCTCCGGGCTTGTGCAGAAGCCTATTCGCGTGGTGAAGGAACCGGGCCTGCGCAACATGGACCTGCTGCTTGCCATCGGTGGCGATGGTACCGTGCTTTCTGCCGCGCACATTGCGCTCGGGCACAACATTCCCATTTTGGGCGTGAATGCGGGCCGCGTGGGGTTCCTTGCCGAAAGCAGGGTGGAAGGCCTCTCGAAAACGCTTGACGATTTGATTGCCGGTGATTTTTCTACGCGCGACCGCATGATGATCGACGCTTCCGTTTATTGCGGCAAGAAGTGCGTCGCGAAGCAGACCGTGTTGAACGAGGTGCATATCCGCGCCCATGCTCCCGACCGCATGGTGAACGTGAATGTCGCTTATAACGGAACGGACCTGACGGAATACTGGGCCGATTCCCTGTTGATTTCGACCCCGACGGGATCCACCGCATACAATCTTGCGGCGGGTGGCCCCATCATCCACCCGAGTACGCCCGCTGTCGTGCTCACGCCCGTAGCCCCGAGCAGCCTTTCCGTGCGTCCGCTCGTGCTTTCGCTTACCGACAAGAAGCTGCAGATTGCATCCGCTGTCGACAGGCCGCTTGACCTTGTTTTTGATGGCCGAATTACGGTCGAAATGAAGTCGGGTTACCAGGTCACTCTCGGCGAAAGCAAGTCCGTGACCACGTTTATCCGCATGCGCCATACCGGTTTCGTGGGTGCGCTGCGCGAAAAGCTCGGCTGGACCGGAAAACCGCGTCTTGCGTAGGCCCAGGCCGATTACACCATTCACAAAGTGTCGCCCTGGCGGCCTTTTTTTGTATGTTTCCAGTTTGATTGCTGACTTTATCTTGTGGAAATAATGTAAGCAACTCGTATTGACTCCGTAACGTTCTTTTTGAAATGCATCATGCGCTAGGGGTTTTTATGAAAAAACAAATTAATCTCTTGTTGTGTGCTCTTGCGATTGTCTTTTTTTAGATTTATCGTATTTTCTTGGTGCTACAAAATATTTGAAGACTCTTTTCCGGACAAAAGTACTTTTTATGCATATGGTCAATTTTTTCTTTACTCATATATTCCATTGCGCTCATAAACGACCGTCTTCTTTTCTTTTTTCTGTTTGGCAACCAAATCGGCTACAGAAATATTTTTCCCGTCTTTATAAAGTTGACCATCGATTCCCATGATAAGTCCCTGAGAGTAAGGGCCAAATTCCAGGTCCGGTCCATCATATTCTTCATCATCTTCCGACGTTATTGTGACATTACGGCTGGGCATGAATATTTCGGGTACATAAACCGAATCCTTGTGAATCCAGTCTATGCGATACATGCCGCAGCTACAGTCATACCAGTTGGAGGGGAGAATACTCAATGTATCTCTATCCCAATCTTTGTGAAGCAGTTTCTTTTGATCGGGGTTTAGAATAAAGTAATGATTCCGCGACAGTTGCTCTGACTGTGCCGGAGTTAACGCTAATTTTTGAGGCTGGGAAATGTTCGGATCTCCATCGACCATGTTCTTGGTATTGTAATTGTTGCCGGCTTGGTTTTCCAAATGATCCCCAGCGGAGCCAATGCTATAGACGCTTTGTACGGCAAGATTGTCTTTGCCCATGGCCGTACTTGTGAGGTTTGATAAGTCGCTATTATCAGAAGCAAAAACGAAGCTTGCTGCTGCCGTTAAACAAAGTCCGATATACTTCATTGATTTGGGGAAATTTGTGGACAGCGTTGTCCACGAAAATATGTTTGCGTATAAACGGAATTTTTTTCTTGAAAGTATTTTCTGGAATAGAAAATCAAAAAAGGAGTGGTTTTATGAATCATGCTCTATGGACCGGTGTGTCCGTTGGCGTTATTATGGCGTTGTCTGTCGTGACGGCGAATGCGTTTACCCTGACAGGCAAGGTGAGCGACGATGGCGGCAAGGCTGTCCGAGGCGCAGATGTCTTGCTTGTTCAAAAAGGCCTCAATGCGAAAACAGATGCCTCGGGCGCATTCACGATTCACCAGGACGAAGAACCGCAGGCGCTGTCGAGCGGGCCCTCGGTCGGATTTCTCTCCGTGAATAACGGCGTCCTATCGTTTTCGCAGGGGCAAAATTCCCCGGTACAGGTGCAGATTTTCGACGTGTTCGGAAACCGCCTGCTGAATGAAACTCTCTACGGCTCGGGGACGGTTGACATGAAGTCTTCCGTGAAAGCGCAGGGCAAGTACTTCGCGCGCGTCCGCGTAGGCAGCGCTTCGCAAACGTTCCAGTTTGTCGCCGATGGAAGTTTTAATACGGCATTCGGCGCGAAGTCTGGAGCAAAGGCGCTTCTCAAGGTGGGCGATTCGGACAATCTGCGCGTTGTTGCCGACGGTTTCGATACCCTCAATGTAAAGCTCGACAATCTTGACACGAATCTTGCGCTTACGCTCAAGAAAACCGCTCCGCCGCAACCGCAGTACGAATACGGATGGGGCCTCAAGAACGACCCTGTTCCCACTCGTGGCTGCGGCAAGGATACGCGACTTGATTACAAGTACCGTGGCGACAAGCCCTACATTGACTTTAGGTGGAGTAAGGGCGTGCGTACCGTGCGCATCGACATGCCGAAAAGTTACGACAAGAACAAACCGTACAAACTCATTTTTGGAATGCAGTGCATGGGCGGTTCAGGAAGCGCCGTGCAGGACGAGGGCTATCACGGCCTCAAGTGGATTGACAAGAACGAAACCGCGATATTCGTTGCGCCCGAAGGCAATGGAAACCAGCTGCCTTGGGGGCAAGATGATTACCTCCTGTTTGACGAACTCCTCGCATACCTCGAAGGTAACTTCTGCATTGATTCAAGCCGCGTATTCTCTATAGGATTCAGCTACGGCGCCATGTTCAGCAATGGCCTTTCGTGGAACCACCAGGACGTGCTCCGCGCAGTGGCCGTTTACGAAACCGCGGAACGCAACATCTGGCTTCCGCAGCGCAAGAAAATGGGAATCGGCTGGATGGGCGTGCTCGGCCTCGATGACGGCATGTGCACCCCTGAAATGGGCAGGAACGCGCGTGACATCATCTTGACGCTCAACTCCGAAGGCGGCAAGGCGAAGAACGAACGCGCCGAAGAAGCCCAACGCAACGCCCCGCACAAGTGCTACGACTACACGACCGTCGAGGAAAGATTCCCCGTTCGCTGGTGTACGCAGAGCGGTGGCCATATCTGGGACCACAAGGACCCCGGCCAGCAGCAGTCCTGGGTGCCGCAAGCTACGTGGGAATTTTTCGAGAAGTTCTAAAGGCTTCCTACTCGCTTACTTCTTCACGTGCCTATGGTATTCCTGCAAGCTGCAGACTTCGAAGCGGCCGAAGTCGTGCTTGTCCATGAGGCCTTCCACGGTAGAGGTGAGGGCGGCGATGGTCGTGGTGATAGGAATGCCGGACACGACTGCTTTGGAGCGCATCTGGATTTGTACGCTTTGCGTACAGTCTCCTTGCTCGTCAAATGAGAATATGCAAGCATATTCTCGCTTTTCTCGCTGCGTTGACATTCGTCGACCATGGCTTCGGCGCCGGTTTCGGTGGTGTTCACGATCCACTGGACTTCCTTGTCGTGGATGAGGTCCAGGAGGTTCGGGCGGCCACGGGAGATA
>CACXXH010000088.1 GCA_902771595.1 Fibrobacter succinogenes
GAATAACTACGCAATGCAAGCGGGGCATTTCTGAATGCGTATGGCTTAAGCATGAACACCCGCGCAGAAGGATCCGGAACGGACGGGGTCCTAAGTTCTACAAGGCGTCTAGCTTCCTCGTCCAGGAAAAGTCCTTCCCGTTCGACAAACGAAAAACGATAGACGGAATCCTTGGGCGGAGCAACCCATTTCCCAGAAGCTTTGTCAAAGATTTTAAGGACCTTGATTTCTGCCTCGACATATCTCACAGGAGCATGACTTTTTATGTAGTGCCGGTAAAGTATAAGCCTCTCGTTTTCCGGCAAGACATCCGAATTTAGCATACTGTCCACAAATTCTTCATTTGCACTCGATATAGAGACATCACACCACTCCGGTTCCAAGCGGAAGCCCCAGTCATTTTTCAACGAAACAAGCTTTCCGTAGACATAGCTTTCGCGAAGGGATGTGTCCGGTGTCGCAGCTACGGAATCCGACGGCACCGCAGTTACTGAATCAGATGTCGCAACCGCCGGGAAGCGCGGGACGGGATTCTTCTCGTAGAGTTCCCTGTACTTGGCATAATACTTGACAGCGCTCTTCACATTGCCCTTCCACATTTCGGTCAGGGCAAATCCCATGTATACGTGCGGGTTCAGCGAATCCAGCAGCCACGCCTTGTTGAAATCCTCCACCGCATAGCTATGAGCCCCTCGCCTGATTGTCTTGAAGCCTTCTTCGACATAGTAGCTTGCGCCATTATGCGACGAATCCGCCATGCGAGCGAATTTCAATTCGCGCTGGTAAATACTATCGGCCTCGATTTCTTCCCACGCTATTTCATCGCGGCCGTATTCCGGAAGTTCCTTGATAGGAGGGCGGTAGGTACAGCCTCCCAAAATAAGAAGGCTCAAAATGCATAGAATTGCAGGCAAAAAGAAGCGCATAACTTGTCTTGAAATATACTTAATAGTAGCTTTGCTTTACCATCATTTTTTCTAAATTTACATTCCGTGATTCAGGTACAAAACGTCTCTAAATCTTTTGGCGAGCAGGTGCTGCTTGACGGTGCCAGCTTTTTGGTGGCAAGCCACGAACGCGTAGGGCTCGTAGGCCGCAACGGTTGCGGAAAATCGACACTTTTCAAGATGATCCTGGGTCAGGAATGCATCGACGGCGGATCCATCGATATTCCGAAGAACTATACCATCGGCTACCTGCAGCAGCACATCAACTTCACGCACGCGACCGTGCACGAAGAGGCCTGCAGCGTGCTCAAGCCCAATGAAGACGGCTGGCTCGAAGAGCACAAAGTGGAGGCCATCCTTTTCGGTCTCGGATTCGACGAAGAATCCATGCACAAGAGCCCGATGCTCCTCTCGGGCGGTTTCCAGATTCGCCTGAATCTCGCGAAAGTCTTGGCGAGCGAGCCCGACATGCTCTTGCTCGACGAACCGACGAACTACCTCGACATCGTGTCCATGCGCTGGCTCAGCCGCTTTTTACGCGCATGGAAGGGCGAAGTGCTGCTGATTACGCACGACCACCACTTTATGGACGAAGTCTGCACGCATACGGTCGGCATTCACCGCCACAAGATGCGCAAGGTGAAGGGTACCGTCGAAAAGCTCCGCGAGACCATCGCCGAAGAAGAAGAAGTGGCGATGCGCACGCAAGAAAACGAGCAGCGCAAAAAAGAACAGCTCGAACGCGTCATCGAACGCTTCCGTTACAAGGCTGCGAAGGCCGCCATGGTGCAGTCCAAAATCAAGGCGGCGGCAAAGCTTGCGACCGGTGAGCGCCTCACGCACGAAAGGAACCTGGATTTCAGCTTTACCGAAGCGGGTTTCCCCGGCAAGAGAATGCTCCAGATCAAGGGACTGCATTTCGCATACCCCAACCGTAACGATGACGGCACTGCGCAGGGAATGGGCCCGGAGCTCATCTCCGACCTCACGATGGAAGTATTCAAGGGCGACCGCATCGCAATCATAGGCCCGAACGGCCGCGGTAAAACGACGCTCCTGAACTTGATCGCCAAGGAACTGCAGCCAACCGAAGGCGAAATCAGTTACAATCCGAATTTGCAGATAAACTATTTCGGGCAGACGAATATCAATCGCCTGAACCTCGACAACACCGTCGAAGAAGAAATCGCATCGGCCATTGCGGAAGTCTCGCAAAAGAGCCGTGCCCGCGGACTTGCAGGCCTCATGATGTTCAGCGGCGATGCCGCGCTCAAGAAGATAAAGGTCCTCTCGGGTGGCGAAAGGAGCCGCGTGCTCCTCGGCAAAATTCTCGCAAGCCCCTGCAACATGCTTTTGCTTGACGAACCGACGAACCATCTGGACATGGAAAGCATCGAGAGCCTTATCGACGCGCTCGAAGACTACGAAGGCACCGCCCTCGTGGTGACCCACGATGAAGAACTTCTCCATGCGTTCGCGACAAGGCTCGTGGTATTTGACGGCGGAAGCTGCCGCATTTTCGAAGGCACGTATGCGGACTTCCTCGAGAAGGTGGGTTGGGCATCCGAAAAGAAACCCGGCGGCGCAAATTCCGCGAACATCAAGGTTTCGAACATCGACGTGGAAGGCGACGCCTCCAAATCCGCGAACGCCGCCGCAACAAACGCCACGCCTCGCGCCTCCATGGACCGCAAGGCCCGTGCCGACTACATCGCCGAACGCTCCAAGGTCATCAAGCCTCTCGAAAAGAAGCTCGCAAAGATCGAAGAAGACATCGCGAAAGCGGAGGCCCTCGGCGGCGAGCTCGAAGCCAAACTCGTAACCGCATCGGAAAGCGGCGACGGCAACGCCATCACCGCCATCGCAAAAGAAATGGACGACAACAAGAATCTTGTTGACAGCCTCTATGCGGAATGGGAACGGACAAGCGACGAACTCGAAGCCGCCAAGGATAAATATCCGATTTAGACCGTTCGTTCGTCGTCGCTGGTATTGAAACCTCCGGTTTCTCACTCACTCTCGCAAACACGCCTCGTTAAGTCGAGGCGCTTTTTGCTCACTGTAGACCGTTCGCGCTACGCCCCGGTGTTAAATTTCTCCGGCATGCGCTCACTCTCGCAAACACGCCTCGTTAAGACGAGGCGCTTTTTGCTCACTGTATAGACCGTTCGCGCTACGCCCCGGTGTTAAATTACTCCGGCATGCGCTCACTCTCGCAAACACGCCTCGTTAAGTCGAGGCGCTTTTTGCTCACTGTAATCCAAAGATTTCTTATACAAGAAGCGCTCCGTTTTCACGGAGCGCTTTTCTTCTGCAAGCCAGAGCCTGCTAGCCAAACTCGCCACCCCATTCTTCAGGGTCGCTCGGATCGCTATCCTGCAACAGGCACGCGCCCAAATTAAGACGAATCTCTTCCATTTCTGGAACTACATATTCTTTTTTCTGTTTCACTTCGATTTCCATTTTTAATCCTCCCTTACTTTACAATCTTCTTTTTACCGTAGTACATGCCGCGTACAGTCGGCTTCCCGTTCAGTTTACGGCCCTTGAGGTCGTAATTACGTTCCATCGTGAATTCGCCCGTACGGGTATTTATGCGCCCGATGACTGTCGTATGTTCTTCACCATCATCCGACGGACGGTCGACAATTACTACTTCCATTTGGTCAGGAATAGATGCATCTACGGCAGCAGGCTTTGCAGCTACACCCAGGCCCCTTGCGTACGATGCAGGATTCCTGATGATATAAGCACGCAAGGCTGTAATCCACGCACCCGGAGCAGCCTTCACGAACTTGCCTACGAGGCCATCGTCACCGCTTCCCGCAGCAAAGCCGTAGACCTTGCCAAGATCCTCATGACCATCGTACCACTCCATCTTACCCAAGGTTCCCCGGAATTCCCATTCTCCAATCTTGGTAACGGGTTCCACAGTCGGCTGCAGCGTTACAGCGCCATGGAATACAAGTGAGGAGCCAGACATCTGGATTACATAGGGCGTATTCGCCTGTAGTTCACCATTCACGCGGTACATTACAACCTCTTTCTTGCCTGTTTCCGGATTGATTCCAATACCTCCAAACTCAGCGACATCCGCCAAGCCCTCAATCTTATCGCGAGAGATATTGAAGGGCAGCACAATCGTGGAGTAGCCGGTCTGATTGCTGAACGTACGGTTCAGCACGACTGTATCGACCGGAATCTCAACCGGGATTTCAATTTCGTCATAATCATCATAGTTGCCGTCAATTGTCGCCACCATGTGACCATTTTCATCTTCATTGACGTTGACAGCCGCATAGTGAGTAGACTTCACCAGCGTCGCTGTTATGTCAAGCCCGGAATAAGACCCTACGCACAACTTGTCATCGCACGGAGTAAATCTCAACTGCAGATATCTACCTGTGATAGTTCCAATATCCGTTGTCAACCCTTCTCCAGCACTCATGACATTATATTCAGAAGTTTCACCATACATATTATCAGCGGCATAAATCTGGAGGGAGCCACTCTGCGATGTTGTCATCGTTCCCGACAGCCTTATGGCAAACCCTTCTGGAGGGAACAAAACAATCGAACTCCCAGTATACGTAGAATAATTACCATCTACGCCGCCATCATCATATATCTTAAACGACTTAACATTTTTCGGAATAGTCGCATCAACTTCATTCCATCCACTTGGCATATCGATAAACAGCCCATCTTCTGCGGTAAGCGCATCGCTAAATACCGGGGTAATCGTCACATCTGCAGCCGGCATCGTGAAATAGACATCATTAGAACGATACCAAGCAGTCTTAATTGAGGAGATAATACTAGGATTGTCGGCAAGGAGCCTTTCTATCACATGATTATTATCTGGAGTTATCGACAATCCCACCCGTTCGCCCGCAAACGCTGTTTCCTTATTGCTTGACACTGTACCACCGGTAGCACTTGCAATCGCCACTGTATACGATGTAGCAACACCACCGACTGTTACTGTCAAATCCAGATCTTGACAGCGATTATAAGAAATCGTCACTGTACCACTCGTACTCTGATATTGACCTATATCTGTAGATGTATAGCCGATATATTGCCGAACCGGCATGGGAGCAAATTCACCATCCGATATCTTTTCACCTATTTGCAGCCAAGAATCCTCTGCTATCGTTCCTTCAACCAGGAAATTACTCCCATTTGAGGAAGAAAGTTCAATTGAGTTGGTACTCGATTCTTTACCACTGCAGAGGCCCTCATCAATATCAGCTGCATAAAGCTTGAACGAAGTCACCCCTTCAGGAACAGTAAACGTCTTCGACGCTCCTCCAGAAGGCAGTCTCAGATAAAGCCCACCCGCCGCAGTCAAATCGTTCGTAAAGTTCGGTGTAACCGTAACACTTGCATTCGGCATAGTAAATGTCGCTGTATTGTCGGCATCCCATGTGGTTTCCGACACTTTTATTGTGTTGTGTTCAGCATCTTCAACATTGACTCCGGCAAGCAAATAGCCCATTTCCGAATGAGTCGTCAATGTCACCGTTTCGCCAGGATAGGCCGTCGCTTTGTCGATGGTAGCAGTTCCGCCAGCAAACTCGCCCAAGGCGACTTCATGCTTCTCTGCAGCAACTAGTGTAACATTCAATGCCATATCCGCAGGGTTTGAGGCCATCATCATCATACTTCCTAAAGCGAAATCTAGCGTCATTGTATTTCCAGTACTAGTCACTGTCGCAACATTTACTGTTCCACCCATATAACTAGACGATACACTCTTAATCACTTCGGCGGAAGCATCGCCATCGTGAATAGATAGGTGCGCTATTCCCATATAACGACCGGTTATCGAGCCCAGAACCTGCAATCTATACCCAATGGGCGCCCTCAATACAAGATGTCCATTCGCATTCAAGATACTACTTGCATTTAATCCGCCATCATCGTAAACCCTGAATGAGGATACACCTTCAGGGATATCTACAGTCATATTCCCCGATGCAGGCATATTGATATAGAGCCCAGATGAAGTCCAATTATCTGTAAAGATTGCCTCTGCACTAACATTGGAATAAGGCATCGTAAATGTCGCCGTATTCGATGTTGCCCATGTACCGCCTGTTACTTTCTTACGAGTTCCGTTTGCATCCGTAACTCGTATTTCCGTTAACAAATAGCCATCCCTTGGAACAGCATTCAATGTAACCGTTTCGCCTGTCGCTGCACTTGTCTTATCCGAAGTCAATGTTCCCTTTGAACTGTTCTGGGCAAGTGTTATTGTATGTTCCGTAGAAGCATCGACAAGTTCTACAGTCAAATCCAAGCCATCAAACGGGCTTCCGCTACTACCTGTATAGAACATCAATGTCATCAGACGGCCCGAACTATAATAAGTTCCAACATCTTTCCCGTATCCGCTCAAACCATTCAACAGAATGTCTCCGGAACGATCCCCGTCAATAATACGCAGATAATCATTCTCCGACCCCGTGGACACAGAACCCGTTACACGGAAAACAAATCCCTCAGGAGCATTCATCACTATATAGTTGGATCCGGAAGACTTGGTATATTCAAAATCCGCCCCGCCATCATCGTAAACCTTGAACGATGTCACGCTGGCCGGAATATTCGCCATAATTGTGTTTCCATCAGTCGGCATATTGATAGAAAGGTTACTTAGGTCATCCGTAAATGTAGGCGTGACTGTAACATGATAGGCCGGCATCTTGAAATAAGCCGCACCTTCAGAATACCATAGGCCATTGTCAACTTTCACCACATTCCCGACAGAATCAACGACATCAATGGAAGCGAGCAAAAAGCCCTCATCAGGTGTCGCCGTCAAATTCACATACTCTCCCAGCATAGCGGAGCTAACTTCACTTTGGACACTTCCGCCCTGTATGCCTGTAGCAATATTAATAGCATGCGCCTTTGTCGCATCGACAAGAGTCACCTTCATGTCTAGGGTAAATTCTTCCTCCTGTGCTTCAACACGCATCGTTAGATTGTCGCTATAACTAGAAACCGACGACGATACATTACCGCACCAGTATCCCCAAATACAATTATCTCCATAATCACTATAATCAAGAATCTGGAAATACTCCGCTGACACGTCGTCCTCTAGATCCTCAACCCGGAAGACATACCCTTCCGGAGCATACAGGGTCAAATAAGTAGAGGAATAATCGGCATATTCTTCGTACTTGACCCTAAACGAGCGCACTCCTTCGGGCACATAAACATATTGTTTATAAGCATTAGAAAGCATATCTACTTTTAATCCGCCCTCTGCCGTAAGGTCATTCGTGAACACGGGAGTCACAGTCACATTCTCGCGCGGCATTTTAAAGTAGGCCATATCATTGTCTGAGTACCATTCCCCACCATTAACCTTAATAAGCTGTTGATCTTCCGTTCCCTTGACTTCCAGTCCACTCAACAGGAATCCTTTATTCGGTGTAATCGACAAGGCAATTTCATCGCCCACTTTGGCTGAAGAAACATTGCTGGTTACAGTCCCTCCAGGAGCGCTATTCACTGTCACTGCGTACTCCGTATTCATGTCAACAACAGTTACGGTCAAATCAAGACCTGAATAAACAACACTTCCATCTGATTCGAACCGAATCATCAAGCCGCCCAACGTGCTGACCACCGGATCTATATCCTGTTCTCCACCAGTTGTTCCAAAAAGCGTTTCATAACCATATTCGCCATCTAGGATTGTAATTTCATCGCACCCTTCGGTCTTCATCGTCCCCGAAATCATCAGCTGCATTCCTTCCGGCGCAACAAGAGAAAGAGTCCCATTTGCATTGTCGCTATATTTCTCGTTCTTGCCGCCATCATCATACACCTTGAACGACGTCACGCCCGCAGGAATTGTAATATGTTCCTCTCCTGAAACAGGCATATTAATAAAGGAGCCTCCTTCAGCCGTAACTGCGTCTACGAATACGGCTGTCACCTGAACCTCTTGGAAAGGCATCACAAATGTCGCCGTATTTCCAGAATACCAGTTTCCTCCAGACACTTCTACCGGCGTCCCATCGGCACCGATAACCGAAACATTACTTAACAGTTTGTTTTCACTCGGAGCCAGAGTCAATGTTACCGTTTCCCCCATAGCTGCCGACGACTTGTCGCTGCTGACGGTTCCCCCTTCAACACTATTCAGCGTAATCTCATGAGGAACAGTCTTATCCACAAGAGTCACTGTCAAGTCAAGGCCCGCTTCTACAGGGCAATTATCTGAACTGAATCTAATTGTCATCACATTTTCCGTGCTGACAGCAGGCCCAACGTCCGTTTTCAAACCCGTTTTTTCATCTAAAATCTGGTAATTCGCACTAATGCCATCATAAACTGTAACAAAACCGCATCCTTCGCTAGAATTCACAGTACCCGATACAGCCAAAGAATACCCCGTCGGAGCGAAAAGCTCAAGATATCCATCAACATTATAGCCATGGTTTCCGTCCTTACCGCCATTGTCATACACCTTGAACGAGGTCACACCCGCAGGAATTGTGATAGACGTTGTTCCCGATGCCGGCATATTGATAAAGTCCCCATCAGCCGCAGAAATGCTCCCCACAAACTCTGGCGTTACAGTAACATTGCTGCCAGGCATGATGAACTTCGCCGTATTAATACCAGAATACCAATTGATTTTCGAAGTTTTCACAACGTTCCCGTTTTCATCAACAACGGAAACCCCCTTTATCACATTGTTCCCGCTCGGGGTCAGCGTCAAGGTTATTTCTTCGCCAAAAGCAGCTTCCGTTTTGTTGCTAGTAACAGTCCCTCCCGTAGCGGTATTCAATGTTACTGTGTGTGAAGCCGAAACATCGCCCACAGAAACATTCAATTCAAGCCCTGAATACGTTACACTTCCATCCGACATGAATAGCAACGCAATAGTAGCATCAGCGATGATCTGTGTTTCAATTTCAAAACCTTCTCCTCTTCCATTCAAAAGATATTCATCATTATTAATATCGCCTTTATAAATGGCTAAGGCATCACAGCACGATTCTGTATTCAACGTTCCAGAAACAGCAAAAGATAACCCTTCTGGCGCAATCAAAACCAGATACCCGTTTACATTATTACTATAGTTTCCATTCTCCCCCCCATCATCATACACGGTGAAAGAGGTGGCGGCAGTAAGATTTAGGGTATCAAAGTCCCATTCCGGCATGTTGATATACTTTACGCCAGTCTCCGAATCGGTCTGCAACGTCACCTGTCTGGCATTTGCCGTCATGGCTAGGGTGAAAATCAGGGAAAACAGGAAAAACACATGAAATCTCGTTTTCATGCAGGACCTTCCTTTTTTTAGGTTGCAAAATTGCAAAAACATCACGGAAAACTTACATTATTATAAGGAAGAAGTCTAGCGAATAATTGACCATGCAAGCATAAACGTCAAAAACGGCTAAAAAAAGGCATAACGTAAATGCATATTTACGTTGTACTAAAAAAGAAAAGCCCCGCAAACGCGGAGCCTAGCACATGAGTGTTGTGCAGAACGCTATAAAAAAAGCTTCTGACTACGAATTTGCCCATGTAGTTCACATCAGGCTCTACAAAAATGCCAAACCTGCGATCGCCAAGTTCAACCTTGACAGGAATCCCTACGACAGGCTGCTTGAGCGGAGAATTCGCAGTAGTCGCTTCGTATTCGCCAGCTGGAAAATTAGCGGCAACGATCTCGAAGCCGCAAAGGACAAACACCCGATATAACGGCAAAGAACGTTCGTCATCTCAGGAATTGAAACCTACGGTTCTCTCGGCTAAAAGCCTACTTGCAAGAGCAAACCACCGCCGGGTTCACGCAGGTTTATCGCCGGAGTGATGCGAAGTTTCCATTTTTTGGATTTTTCCCTATACTCTTCCGATCTTTTCGGACTATCATCAGTCAACGACACTGCAATAGACGGGATTAGCATAATGGCACTCGCAAAAGCCATCAAGGCTCCCGTTACAAGCCAAACTGCACCGCCGGTATAACCAAGAATGGTCGTTACCGTATAATCATAATCGCGGGTTAACAGATTATATCCGAAATAAATTGCCGGGGGACCATAAAGTGCGCCCAAGAAAACATATACCCAGCCTTCCTGGTTTTCTCCATGAACATACAAACATTGCATATGCCATTTATCGTAAATCTCCGAACTGTCCTTCAATGGTTCTTGGCCATAGGCACGAGTCAATAACTGGCTTTGGGACTCGTTGTTTGGTACATATTCAGCAACATCTATTTCTTCTACGTGACACCCTCGTTGAACAACAATCGTAGACTTCTCGCCATTTTGCCCAGAATACCTAACAAATACCGTATCCTTGTACGAAGCGACAGCCTCTGCAGACACGCTCAAGAAAAGTAACAATAGTAAGCTATTCCAGAATTTGTTCATACATACAAAATATAAAAAAAAGCCCCCCACGAGGTTTACCTCATGGGGGGCGAGAATCCAGCGGCGCCCTACTCTCCCGGGCCCGGGGGCCAGGTACCATCGGCGAAGGGAGGCTTGACTTCCGTGTTCGGAATGGGAACGGGTATGAC
>CACXXH010000089.1 GCA_902771595.1 Fibrobacter succinogenes
CAGGTGGCAGATTGACGTGCGTGCCCTTGCACGCCGCTAGTATTGTAGGGCTACGCCCGTATATGAAGAACCGCCGGCTTCGCCGGCGGGTCCCTTTTTACCCTGAAATACTTTTTTATTTTACCTGGTAAATGGTGAGCGTCTTGCTGTACTCGTAACCAACGACAAGCAAAGCCTGGTCGGCAAGCGGGCTCTTGTCTGCAGGAATGAAGAGGATTCCCTCGGGGCCGCGGTCCAGCGGATCCAGGTAATAATCGACCACCTTGGGCCCCCTGTAGTCTTCCGGAGAGCGCACCTTGAGAAGATTGTCCTGTTCAATATCAGTTACATCGACCACGGCGATTCCGCTCGTGCGTTCGAGCCCCACAAAGGCGTAGCGCTTGTAGCCCACCTCGCCCACAGTCACGTTTTCGGGTTCGCAGCCCTTGTCGGAACTGCGCTTGTCCATCTTGACCTTGTTTTTCTTGGAATTCCAGTTGAAGTATTCCGGCGCAATTTTAGCCAAGATGCGTTCGAACATTTCGTGAGAGTCCCACACGAGCGCGCCCTTCTCACCATCAAAAATACTCACGGAGCGCGAGCCGAAAGCGTACATGTAAGGGCAGTTGTCACTTGCATGAGTGCGCTTCCCCGCATTGCAGCGTTCCAGGTTGCTCACGGACAAATCCTTCAGTTCGTTCAGGAGCGAATCCGTAAACACGCTGCGATCGAGCCTTCCCTGTTCCGCAAGCATCAGCGGGGTCGTCACATCCGTCCACGCCTTGTAATCGTTCACGGGGGCGCCCTCGTTCGCCGTCAATACGTAGTACTTGTCGCCAATCGCAAAAGAGGCAATTCCATCGGGCTGGCGCAGGCCACGCAGCGGGTAATTTTTCATTTCAATCATCCCGTCGCTGACAGCATCGAGCATGCTGCCAGGTTGCGAATGGTCAATATAACCGAGCGCGAAAACCTTCACAATCTTCTTTGCCGCGACGTCCAGCTTGGCGATGGCGTTGTTTTCTTGCAACGAGACCCAGGCCCACTTGGAATCGCCCGACACCGTGATGTATTCCGGTTCAAGCGATTTGACGAAGCCCTGTGCACCGGGGGCACGGACACCCGCCTTCTTCAACGCCGCCGTATCGAGCCTGTTGAAGCGGGCCACCGTCAGTTCCGCTTTTTTCCACAGTTCCGCCTTGCCTGCATTTTTCACAGACAAAATAGCAACACCGCCCTCGGGGTCTTCCGCAAAGTCCGCGCTCGGCGAGCCTTCGCAGGCCACCAGCAACTTTTTGCCATCGGGAGTGAACGTAAGCATGTCGGGCTGGCTGCACACCTTGTACACCCCGATGGTTTCCAGGCTGTCCGTATAGCGCATCACCTGCACCTGTCCATCGCGCCACTCCTCGTCCTCAAGCAGGCTTACCGCCACAAGGTCGCCATGGACCGTCACACTGGACGCATTCCCGGGGACCTGCGTTTCGGCAACCTTCTTCGGAAGTCCGGGATTGCTCAGGTCCACCACCTCGACAACCTTGTCGCCGCCCACAACGAACAACACGTTCTTGCCCGGCATAAACGCCGAAATTTCGGCAGTCTTCAACGAAACCGTAGCAAGCGGCGTCAGCACGTTACCAAACTGGAACGGACCGGCAGACACGGCATTCTGCTTAGCAAAACAAAAGCCCGCACTTAAAAGCAGGCCAAAAGACACGATGGCACATTTATTCATGTACAAATCCTAAATTATTTCATTATCAGCCACATGATCAAGAGACCTATTCCAAGACCGCTAAGGAACGATGTTCCCCCCATCATTGCGGCTTTTTTCTTCTCTTCATCGGCATTTTCTTTACTTTTCTCGTTCACGCCGAGCGCGACACCCAAAGCTTTTGCACAGACCTCATTATCGGCCTTCATTGTCTGGTAGCTCTTTTCCCAGTTTGCGCTCTTGGCCTCTTCAACGACAACCGCCTTGCGGAGCGAATCCTTCTCCACCATGCAAAGGCTATCGCGAAGCTGCATCACGCTATCGCGCACGCTGAGTTCCTCTTGCATCACGTCTACGGGAACCTGCTCCACAGACGTATCCACAGTAGGATCCGTAGGCGCAGGCACCGACGCTGTTTCTGCCGCGAACGCAATCGCGGCAACGGAAATAACAAGGGCAAAGAACTTCTTCATGCCCTCAATATAGCAAAGTAACTATTTCAAGAGCAGGGCTTTTTTCTGCCAAGTACCGTCAGAATACTTCACATAGTAGACGCCGGGGCCGAGTTTCCTCGAATCCTTGGCAATAGTACCATCAAGACGGCGCACCTGCACCACGTACCTGGAGGCATCCTCACCACCCAGAACCATTATGCGGTCGCTCTTTTCGGACGAGCTGCTTTCCTGCTTCTTGGAAGACGAGGATTTCGGTTCCGGGCCCGTACTGGACGATTCGGGAGCGACAGAAGAAGAACTCTTGTCTACGCTGGAGCTCGATGCCGGTATCGAAGACGAGCTGCTCACCGGCTTGGACGAAGAACTCGGCACCACGCTCGACGAGGATTCCGGAATCTTGCTAGAAGAAGATTCGGGCGTCTTGCTAGAAGAAGACGGCTGAGACGAGCTGCTCGCCGGCTTTGACGAAGAACTTTCCACAATGGAGGAGCTGCTCTCGGTTACCGAGCTGGATGCCGGAACGACAGAAGAACTGCTCACGACGCTAGAAGACGAGGATCCCGGAATGAACTGCTTGCGGGAATCCATAAACACCATCTTGACCACCTGAATGCGGATATTGGTTATAGAATCGGGAATCGCCAACGCGCTAATAGCGGCATTAACAACCTTCAGGGAATCATTGCCAATAGAAGAACCGTACTGATTGGTCGCATGTGTCGCATCCGTAAAGTGCTGGTATTTCGCAGAAGCAAACCACCACTCGAAAGCAAATTCAAAGGTTTCTGAAAACAGCAGTTCGTTCGACTTGAACGCAACACCTTCAGGAAGCGGCCCATTAACGAAAGCCAAAATGTTATAGGTATTCGTGGAATCGTGCCCATTCACCTTCAAAGCGCGAATGTCGTAAATATCCGTCGTGTAACCGGATACGACCTCGCTTTCCCACGTCTGCTTTGTCGTCCACTTGGCAACACCCACTTTCGTCCCCTGCATTTCACGGCAGGCGGCCGTAATGGATACGGGTATCTGCATGCTTTTATTCTTGGAATAACTCATGGTCAGAGTTTCATAGGATTCATGCCGTTTAAAGGTCGAGGAATCCTTCACCCATGTCCGCGGGTTGCCGTACCAGTTGGATTCATCAATATAGGCGGGCACAAGCTCAATCTCAGGCTGTGCACCTAGCGAAAGCGTATCGCACACATTGTGGATCGCCGTACCATCTTGTGCAAACGCAAAAGACGCGATGGCAAATATTACAAGAGCAGTCAACTTTTTCATATGACCTCCATTTTCGTTTTAAATATATCTTTTTACTACAGCGACTGGCGTGATTTTCCTCAAAGGCGGAAACAATACCCCTTCAAAAAGCAAAAAAATACAGGCAACGCCCCCAAAGGAGCGTTTGGCCTGTAGCATATGCAAAAAATGTCTGGAATATTATCCGCGGGCAGCCAGAATGCGCTTCCAGCCGTCTTCGGGAATCTGGGCGCCCATCACCTGCACCACCTCGTTGCTGACGACGCTTCCGAGGTTGCCGCTACGTTCCATGTCCCAGCCGTTCATGTAGCCGTACAGGAATCCCGACGCCCACAGGTCGCCGGCGCCCGTCGTGTCGATAGCCTTCGCGGGGCCAGCCTGCACGCGCGTCACCTTGCCGTCCTTGGCAATGAGAGCACCGCGCTTGCCAATCTTCACCACAGCGACCTTCGCCTTCGCCGCAAGCACGTCGAGTGCGGCTTCTTCCTTCACGCCCGCATAGGCGAAAGCCTCGTCTTCGTTCGCGATGATGATATCAATCATCTTTTCGGCAAAGAGTTCGTCGAACAGCTTGCGGCAGGCATCCACCACACCGAAACTGCTGAAATCAAGCGCAGTTTCCACGCCCAGGCTGCGGGCCAGCGTGAAAGACTTCTTGAAGCAGTCCGCATTGAACGCGCGGTAGCCTTCCGCATACAAGAGGCCAACGCCGTCATAGAGAGCGGGCACAAAGTCATCGCTCGAAAGGAAATCCGAAGCCCCGAGATATGTCCACATGGAGCGCTGGGCATCGGGCGTCACGGCGCTGAACACGCAACCCGTCGCGGCATCCGAGACACCGAGCTTCGATTCCACGCCGTTCTTTTCCAAGTGGGTGCGGAAAATATTTCCGAGTTCATCGTCACCGACCTTCGAAATGAAGGCGGCCTTGCCACCCAGGCGGGAAAGCCCGACCATCGTGTTGCAAGTGGAGCCGCCCGGCACGCGCAGCGGCTTGTCGAGAGCCGCGAGGAACTTTTCCATCTGCGGCCAGTCCACCATGTTCATGCCGCCCTTCTGCACGCCCTGCGATTCAATCCATGCGTCATCCACATTCGCGAGAATATCAACGAGGGCAGCGCCCATACCAAGAACTTTTTTCATTACATACCTCCCCTGCGACGGCGCAGCCTTTCGCCCGCCTTCAGCAAGAATTTACGTTCAGTATCCGTCAAGGAATTTATGCCGTCACGGCTAACCTTCTTGAGAATTTCATCCATGCGCTTCTGCTCGTCCACGAAGAATACTTCGCCTTCCAGCGGTTCATCCGGCTCGCGCGATTCCGTACTCGCACCGGCATCGACATCAGCATCAGAAATATCTTCAGCGCTCTTCCCGCCTTCGTGCAGGCGGAACCTCGGGCGGCGCGCGCGGCGAATTCCGTCTTCGACCTTTTCGGCAAAGCCTTCCAAGGAACGACCGAAGCCGCGTTCATAAATCCACATGTACAAGAAACCACCCACGACACCGCCCAAGTGTGCGAAATGCGCAATGCCGTCGCTGGAATGCGCCATCAGCACGTCGATGGCCACCATGAACCACATCGCATACTTGATGCGCATCGGGAAAAAGAAGAACAGCAAAAGCATCCTGTTCGGGAAGAACTTGTAATATGCCACAAATATCCCCATCAGGGCACCGGACGCACCGATAATCGGGGCACTCGTAAGCCCCATCAGGTACATCACCAGGCTGAATACCGCAGCAAAGACACCGCAGAACATGTACATCACGGTAAAATGTCTAGTTCCCATCATGTCGGCAACTTCACTGCCGAACATCCAGAGCATCAGCATGTTGAACACGAAATGCCAGAAGTCCACATGCACGAACATGTAGGTCACAAAGCGCCACGCCTGCTCAGGCGCGAACGGCCAGAAGGCACCCAGGAACGCGATGTAGTCGCGGACATTGCCATCGCCCAGTCCGGGCAAGTTCAGGTGCAGGCCAAGCACGGTGCCGCCGACAAAAGCGATTCCGAAAATCACCGCATTGATGATTATCAGGACTCGCAGAACTTTAGGTAAGAATTGAAAAGGTCTCATAGTTGTTGGTCACTGGTTGTTGGTCGCTAGTCGCTGGTTATTAGTCGCTGGCTGCTGGTCACCGGTTGCTAGAACTGCCGGATTCGAGAATCATTTTCACGACGGGTTCAGGCACGTATTTCGCGAGCAGCTTGCGGCCTTCTTCGTCACGCGCGATTCCCGACTTCAGGAGTTCGCGAACAACGGAGCTGCTCACCATCAGGTGTTCGGGCGCGCTCGACAAGAAAACCGTCTCGCATTCCGGATACAGCAACCTGTTGTTCCACGCGACGGTCTGCTCGTAATCTACATCGGCAGCACCGCGGATGCCACGCACCAGGAACTTCGCTCCGACACGCTTCATAAAGTCGACAGTAAGGCCGTCATAGCAGTCCACCTTCACGTTCGGAATCGATGCAACTGCCGCCCGCACCATTTCGATGCGCGCAGTCTCGTCAAAAAGATACTTCTTGGACGCGTTCACCGCCAACAGCACCCACAGTTCATCGAACAGGCAAGCCGCCCGTCGGACTATGTCCAGATGGCCTTTGGTAAACGGGTCGAACGACCCTGCGAATACGGCAATTCGTTTCATGCCATAAATATAGTTATTAGTCGCTAGTTACTGGTCACTGGTTACTGGTTACTAAGCACCTGCGGCGCAGTTACACCCTGCGGGCTAGTTATTAGTCAATAGTTCCGAGTTACTAGAATATCTTATATCAAGATGCATCTTGATACAGACGATACTAAGAACTAGTAACTCATAACTAGGAACTGTTGCGCAGCAACCTTAGGAACTCTAGCCCCTGTAAATAACGAGGGACGATTCCCCATAGCGGCGCACCTGCACGGTGCCTGCATCGGAAGCTTCTTTCACCCATGCGGGCAGATTGCGGCTCGGGGCCTCGAATACAGCGACGCCACCCGGATTAAGCCATTCCCAATACTTGCGCAGGTCAGGGTATTCCATATCCTTGAACGGAGGGTCCGCGTAAATCAGGTCGAACCCGCCTTCCGAGCAAAGGGATTCCTTTTCCAGCGTCAGGGCGTTCTTTTCGAACAAAGTAAGTTGCTTTTCCAAGGAAAGCGACTTGTACGCCTGCAGAACGAGGCGGGCCTGCGCATGCGCCATTTCTACCGCGACAACGCTTGCCGCTCCGCGGCTTATGGCCTCGATTCCCATGATGCCCGTACCCGCAAAAAGGTCGAGCACGCGAAAACCTTCTACGCCCTGCAAAATATTAAAGAGGGCCTCGCGCGTACGAGAGCCCGTAGGCCTGGTCTTGGAAGTATCAGGAGAGGGGACATTGCGCCCCCGAAGTAAACCGCCAGTAATGCGAATAGGCATATTACGGAGCGACGAACATCACCAGGGTCATGGCGGTGTTCAGGTTCCTCTTCACGAGCTTGAGTTCAGCCTTCGTGACGCCAATGCGCACCGGAGATGCATCCAGGGCAGCCATCATAGACTGAAGTTCCGGGAAGTCCGCCGTGGTCGACACCTGATAGGTGAAGCGCTTGTACACGCCAAACTCTTCGATCGCGGGCTTGTCGAAACCGAATATCGTTACCTTGTTCGCAGCAGCCAAAGTCTTGAACGCCTTGATTTCTTCGACGATGTCCTTAGCATTCACGAAGGTCGACACCGCAGCCTTGTTCACGTTGTTCACGTTAAACAAGCCGAATGCGGTAATGTCGGTCGCCGGAGCGTTTTCGGGCAGAGGCGGCGTGCGGAAGTCCGCACTTACCGCCTTCACGCGTTCCAAGAAACTGCGCTGCGAAGTGGGCTTGGCCGAAACGCCACGCACATAGAAGTAGTTCGGAGACTGGAACACGCAGTCGGAGAAGCCGACATCGTCCGGAGTCGCCGTCGTGAGGAACGTAAAGAACTGGTTGATCGCAGCGCGCTGGTACGAAATCTTTTCCATCGGGAGGAACGAATTGTAGTCTTCGCGCTTGTTGTTGAACAGCACCTGCGGCTTGACCTCGCCCACCACCTGGCCAACAGTCAAGGCGTTGCGGCGCTTGATAGCTTCTTCGGCGGCAGCGGCCTGGGCTTCGAGCGAACCACCGGCAGAAGTCTGCTGTCCGTTGCTCAAGGCAAGGGCACTGCGGCTCGGGTCTTCTGCGCCAATAAGATCGAGATACTGACTGGGCAGCATTCCCTGCAAAGGCTTCGGGACGCCGAACACGCTCAAAATGCAGCTGAACATACCGAACACGAACACGACAATAGCCGCGACAAACAAAGTCTTTTTCTTGGAGGTATTGACCTGCGACGAAACGTCAGTCACTCGTACCGGGGTGACGACATCGGTAACAATAACGCGTTCAGCGGCCTCCATCAAATTCAATCGAATCATACACCCCCCATAACGCCGAGAGCAGTTCCGATTGCACCGGCGCAATTAAGCACAGCGGCAGAATCGGCCTCGTCGACCGGCAGTCTGAGATTGGAGAAAGAATCCATAAGTACAATCTGGCAATTGTCAGCAAACTTTTCGCGCAGTTTCTGGACGAACAGGGGTTCCATGGCCATTTCGCCACAGAGGTGCACCTGCTTCACTTCCGGCACGGAGTTCTGTTCCTTCGCAAGCTTCATCTGTTCGACAATACCGTCGGCAAGGATAGAAGCGGCCTCTTCCATGGAGGCGTTCACCAGGGAAAGCGTCGAGACGCAGCGCAGCGCATGCATGTTGTCCTTGCTGAGCCAGAGCAGAGTCACGCCGAAGTAGTCGGCCTTGATGACGCATTCCAGTTCCTTCTTGATACCTTCGGCAGCATCCATGAGGTTCATCAGGGACAGCACGTCCACCTCCATCCCCTTCGGGACGAGACTCTTGCTGCGGAATCCCTTGCGCAGTGCATCGACCCATTCACGTCGGACCGCAATAAGCAGAACGGTCTGTCCGACAGAGGAATCGCCACCCAGAATCTTGTAGTCGGTGATATAGGAGCCCTTATCGCCATTGGTAATGAGCCCGAGGTACCACTGGACGTAGTCGTCGATATTTGCGACGGCTTCGGCCGGCACGAACACCTGGCGGACAATGGACCTGAAGGCGGGGACCGTCACGGAGATGGCCTCGATTTCTTCGAGATGACATTCGTCTATCCAGCCCTGGAGGACCGTCTCGAACGTGTAGATGTCATCGATGGGGCTGGTTTCCGTCTGGAGCACGGCAGTCTTCAAGACGCGCTTTTCGGCGCCATCCAGGAGAGCGACTTTCAGGGAGACATCGCCAACCTCAATACCTAGGTACAATTTCGTATCACTCATATACTCAACGACTTATGAAGATTTTGATAGTATAAAAACTAATCAAAAATCACCCATTGTAACATGCCCTCCAATTTTTTTTTGCCAATTCCGGGTACTTTTTGGAGGCTCGCAGGCCCGTCGAAGGGTCCGTGCTGCTCCCTGAAGGCGATAATTTTCTCCGCGAGCTTGGGCCCAACGCCCTTCAGCGCACAGAGTTCGTCCGCCGTCGCAGTATTGATATGCAAGGGAAAGCGGACTACCGCCTTCTTTTTTCGGGGCTTTTTCCCCGCCTTCTTGTGTAAATTTTCATTTACGCTTTCGTCGGTTTCGACAGCCTCCGGGGCACCGCGGGCCGCATATTCCAACTTGGACTGCAAAGGGGGCGTTTCCACCCTCCTCGGGCGCTCCCCGATGTCCACAAAATCGACGGAAGGCAGCCCCCACGGCAGGAACCTCACCAAGATTCCCACCAAAAAGAGGGCCAGTGCTACGTGAAGGACTTTTCGTTCAGCAGAATTCATCGGGTCCCCTCGCCTGGCTAAAGGAGAGGTAGACCGGATAAACGAAACGAAAACGAAGTCCAGGGATTTGCGGGGCGAACCCGCGCATGCATGCAATCATTTTATCCCCACTTGTTTTCAAGCGATTGTTTGTTGATGAGCGCTTCCACCGCAGCGGCATCGGAGGGAACATCCACCGACACCGACGGATAGCGGCTCTTGACCATGCGTATCGGGCGTATGCCCATGATGCGCATCTGTTCCAGCGAACGTTCCTTTTCCACCGCGCTCTGCAACAGCGAAGAAAACTCGTCCCGCGCCACTCGGGAATACGCGTATATTCCCTGGTGCTGGAACCAACGCGGAGCATCACTGACCTCCACGTGGCGGGTAAAGTCCACGGCGATACCGTCTTCGACCCGGACCTTCACCACGGTCTGAAGTTCGGCTTCCATAGGATTCAAGGGACAGGCGACACTCACCCAGCAATCCGGATGCGCCGCGAGCTCGTGCGCGACATCGACAAGCACGTCGGGTTCCACCAGGGGCTCATCCCCCTGCAGGTTCACCACCAGGTCGAGATCCAAGGCCCGTGCGGCCTCGGCGACGCGGTCAGAACCCGTATTCGCGGGCCCGGTAAGCAAGAACTCGAAACCCGCCCTGGAGACGACCTCGGCAATCTGTTCGCTGTCCGTCGCGCAAACAATACGATCAAAGCACTCCGCGAGCCTGGCACGCTCGAGGGTGCGCACAATCATTTCCTTACCGCACAACTTAAAAAGGGGCTTCCCTGGAAACCGAGAAGACCCCATACGTGCGGGTACTATGCAGTGTACTGCAGTCATAAATTCAATAAGGCGCTTATGGCAAATTCAGACTAGCCGCCGATAACCTTCGGAATGGCGAAGTGGTCGTTTTCCACTGCAGGCGCATTCGCGAAAGCCTGATCCAGCGAGAATCCCTGCACCGGGACGTCTTCGCGGAGGATCGTCGCGCCGTTTTCGACGCCGGTCATCGGTTCGACGTTCGACAAATCGAGCGACTTGAGCGCTTCCATGTGGTCGAGCATCCTGTCCAGGTGCCCCTTCACGGAATCGATGTCGCCTTCGGCAACTTCGAGCCTCGAGAGTTTCGCCAATTTCAATACTTCTTCACGTTCGAGCATAAAAACCTCGTTTTGTTCAAAACGTAATATAGCAAAATAGAAACGCAAAGTGTGAAATCATTTTTTTCTCACTCCACATTCCACATT
>CACXXH010000090.1 GCA_902771595.1 Fibrobacter succinogenes
TTCCACGTTTTTGCGCCGATCAAAAAAATAGAGCGTGTAGCCTTCCGCGAACATCTTGTACTGCACCTGCAGCGACGCGGCGGACTTCATCACGCTCTTGATGGCGAGTCCGGGTATAACGACCAGCGGTTTTGCGCCGTTCCCGAACTGCGCATATTCCATTTCGAATCCGTCGGTGCGGATACAGTGCACAAGATTTTCGCTCATGCGCTAAAAGATAGCAACTACTTGAGGTAGTAACTTATGCCGCCCATGGCAGACCAGTGCCAGCCGCGAAATTCTCCGAGGGTGTTCGCAATGCCCATGCGTGCTTCCCATCTGTCGGTGATGCGGTAGCCGACGGTAAAGTATTCAGTCATGACCAGCGGCATGTCGAAGTTGGCGATTGTATGTCCCTCTTTCGCGAACAGGCTCCCGCCGGACGTAGTGGGGAAGGCCGGGTCGGGCCTGTAGACGCTGAACGAGAAATTGAACGATATCGGTCCGTTGTAGATGCTCGCGAAGCCTCCGTAAGTAAGGGTGACACCCGTCGTTGACGAGTCTTCGAAGAAATATCGGCTGAAGTCTTCCCAAACAAGGAACTGGTCGCAGCTGTATTGCGTCCCGGAGTAATTGAATTTGCGGGTGTACATCCATGCGCCAATCGAAAGCCCCGCCTCGAAGTACTTGGTGTTCGCTCCAATGATCAAGTCGGCACTCATGCCCTTGTTGAAACTGACGGATCCGCCCCACATGAACCAGTTCCTCTTGGCGAGAAGGTCGATGGATGCCGTTACGATGGGGTAGGTTATGTTGTATGTCCCGTCGACCTTTTCCCGTACCTCTTCGCTTTTGAATCCGCGGCAGTTGGTTATGCCGCTGCAGTTTTCCATCTTGTTGGTGATGCCGGAAAGTTTTTCTTTCTCCGTCTTGCCCATGTGAACGTTCCCAGAGGCGCGAACCTTGAACGTTTTGGGTTCTTGATAATTACCGACCCCGCGCAGTTCCGGGGCCGCGGGCACCTCCATGTCGAATTGTTCTACGTGACCGTAATCGTGGGTCATGGAGCATCCGGAAAGGAGTGCCGCAAAACTGATGCATAATGTTAAAATTTTTTTCATATGTTTCAAATATAAAACCGGTTTTGCCGTTTGGAACCCTGGAAAGGCGTTTTTCGGATGAAATGCAATATTTTATGATGACAGGAACAAAAAACGATTGCGCATTTATATATATTCCCATGGACAGGAGACACCATGAAAAAATCGCTTATTTTGTTTTGTTCTTTCGCGCTGGCCTTGATTGTAGCCGGCTGCAACGATTCCAAGACTCCCGGCAACGATGACGCCGATTCTAAAGCGCCGGCAACGGTTGCCAAGAAGGGTGTTGCGAATAAAGAGATGCGCAACCTCGGCGGGACCAAGACGGTCTCGCTCGCGAATGGCGCTACGGTTACCTGGATTCAGGACAATTTGGAAGAAAAGAGGATGCCGCGCAAGCTCTTCAGCGATGCGAGCGATTCGTTGATCAATAGCCTGAACATGTCCGCTGGCATTCCGGCTTCTGTTAGCGTATTCCTCGTGAGGGTCGGCGGCGAGTACATCCTGTTCGATGCTGGGTTCGGAGCTTTCGGTGGGAATCTGTTGAATCGCCTCGCTGCTTTGGCAATCAGTCCCGATGACATTAGGCTTATTTACCTGACGCATTTGCATATGGATCACGTTGCTGGCCTCATTACGAAGGATAAAACGAGCAACATTAGTAAAGCGTTCAAGAACGCTGCTTTGTATGTGAACAAGAAGGAATACGACGCCTGGATGACTAGCATCCCGCAAAACGAAATGCAGAAGAATATCATGACAATCTACAAGGATAATCTGCACTTGTTCGAATTCGGGGATGAGCTGCCCAATGGCGTAACCACGATAGATGCAGTCGGGCATACGCCGGGCCATACCGCGTTCCAGATGGCGAACCTGCTTGTCATCGGCGACCTGATGCACGGCTATGCCTTGCAGAAGGACCATCCCGAAATCAGTTCCAACTACGACATGGACAAGGAAAAAGCCGCCGAGAGCCGCAAGCGCATTCTGCAATACGCCCGCGACAACGACCTCCTGATGGCTGGCATGCACCTGCCGCCTCCGGGATTCGCGGAATAAGCCTATTGTTTCCCTAGAGGGAGTTTGCAGGACGACCAATAGGGGCTAAATGGACATCGCTGCGCCAAACGGCCGCGGTGCTATACAGAACGAAAGCGTGAAGTAGAACTTCCGGGAATTTACCAAATATCCCAGTTCATAATTCGTAAGCCAAAACGAAGGAACACCGCCGATACGGATTGACGCTCCGTATTCAAAGCCGGTTTCCTTTTCCCAACCAATTTCGGGCCCTACGATAACCGAAAGGAGAAGTCCTGCTTCCCCTAGATACCGCAAATTAGGTTGGAAAAAGACCCCTTGCTGGTGATTATCGTAATCGTAGATGAACCTAATCCGATTCATCCATATCAGCATGTGAGGAGGCCCCCATGGTCCTTGCACGGATTTCGGTCTGGCGGGTTCGTACAAAACGCTGGATCTACCAAATATTATATCCATTCCAGCAGAAAAAATCTCTGGACCACTACCGACCGCAATGCCCCAAATACTCGGGAAAAAGCCTTCCGGGAACATATAGAAGTTTGGTTTCTTTTTTACGAGAACTTCTACATCATCCGGGTCTTTGACAAAAGCCGAATCCTCTTCCGCCAAGGAAACACTTGGCAAGAGCAGAATAAAAAGAAGAACGAGAGTACGGACAAACTTCATGGTTGTGAATATATATAAAAATCCCCGGAATTTGGGTTCCGGGGATAAAGTGTTTTGGGTCTGGATCCTTCGCCCCTTCGGGGCTCAGGATGACGATTACGCCTTTACTGTCGTGAAGCTGAATGCTTCGCCGTCTGCTTCGTTGGCTTCGAGGCCATCGGCAGCGGCAGCCCATTTGATAGCGACGGCCTGTGTCTCTCCGGCGATGTAAGCCTCGTTCTCCGCGACAGCCTGCTTGAAGACGTCACTTGCAGAGAACAGAGTCACTTCGATTTTGTCGGTGATAGCGTAGTTCTGATCCTTTCTTCTGTTCTGGATGCGGTTCACGAGTTCGCGGGCCACGCAGGCGCGGCGGAGTTCGTCCGTGATCTTCAGGTCCAGAGCCACAGTGAAGTGCTGGTTAGCTTCCACAGCCATGCCATCAGCCACGATGCGGTTGAGCATCAAGCAGTCGGCACCGACTTCACCGAAGTCGAACTTGATGGTTTCACCATTCTGCAGAGCCTTGATTTCATCAACGCTCAGCGAATTCAGCTTGGCGGAAATTACCTTCATGTTCTTCGCATAGTCCGGGCCCTTCGCCTTGATGGCGAGGAAGTTCGGCTTGGCGGAGAGCTTCACGAGCTTGGTTTCGTCTTCGAGGAACTTCATTTCGCGAACGTTGAGTTCTTCGAGAATCAAGTCCTTCATCGTTTCGGCGACGTTCTTTTCCACGGCACCGTGAGCAACCACCGTCATGCTGGCGATCGGCATACGGTTCTTTACGTTGTTCGTAGCGCGAATCACGCGGCCCATTTCGACCATGCCACGCACCATGGCGATGCGTTCCACGAGCTTTTCGTCCATGAGAGACTTGTCGGCACTCGGGAATTCGCAGAGGTGCACGCTCACCGGAGCGTTGGCATCGACTTCGCGGACGAGAATCTGGTAGATTTCTTCGGCGAGGAGCGGGAGGAACGGCGCGAGGATCTTGGAGAAGTCCACCAGCACCTTGTACATGGTGGCGTAGGCGGCGTTCTTGTCGCCATCGTTTTCGCTCTTCCAGAAACGGCGGCGGCTACGACGCACGTACCAGTTCGTGAGGTCATCCACAGCGGCGATCACGGCGGGCACCACGTTGTACAGGCGGTAAGCCTTCATTTCGACTTCGACCTTGGCAGCGAGATCTTGCAAGGTAGCGAGCATCCAGCGGTCGAGTTCGTTGTCGCTCTTGACTTCCTGACCCGGCTTCCAGTTGAGCTGGCCCTTGGCGGCGTCGGCGTTGTGGTTAGAGACAAAGAATGCAACGGCGTTCCAGAGCGGCAACATCACCTGCTTCACGATACCCTTCACGCCTTCTTCACTGAAGCGCAAGTCTTCGGCCTTGAGGGCGGCGGAGTTGATCATGAACAAGCGGATAGCGTCGGCACCGGTGCGTTCGATCAAGTCGTTCGGGTCCGGATAGTTGCGCTTGGACTTACTCATCTTGGAGCCGTCTTCGGCCAAGATAATACCGTTCACAATCACGTTCTTGAATGCCGGCTTCTGGAACAGAGCGTTAGAAAGCACGGTCAGCGTGTAGAACCACCCACGAGTCTGGTCCAAACCTTCGGCGATAAAGTCAGCCGGGAAGCTTGCTTCCACCACTTCCTTGTTTTCGAACGGATAGTGGCGGCTGGCATACGGCATGGAACCGGATTCAAACCAGCAGTCGAACACTTCGGGCGTGCGGCGGAAGACCTTGCCGTCCTTTTCGATCGTGAGCTTATCGACAAAGTGCTTGTGAAGGTCGTCGAGCTTCACGCCGGTGTACTTCTGCAATTCTTCGATGGAACCCACGGCGATCATTTCGCCGTCGTCGGCAATCCACACCGGAATCGGAGTACCCCAGAAGCGGTTACGGGAAAGGTTCCAGTCGCGGGCGTTGGCAATCCACTTACCGAAGCGGCCATCGCGAATGTGGCTCGGCACCCAGTTCACGGTCTGGTTGTTTTCAACCATCCATTCCTTCAAAGTCTTGGTCACGCCATCCTTGCTGGTAACAGGCGCGTCAATCTTCAAGAACCAAGTCTTGAGGGCGCGGTAAATCAGAGGAACGCCGGTACGCCAGCAGTGCGGGTAGCTATGGACAATCACGTCCTGCTTGAACACGCGGCCCTGTTCCTTGAAGTAGCGGATAATTTCCTTGTCGGCTTCCTTGGCGCCCATGCCCTTCCACATCGGGACCTTATCGGTGAACTTGCCTTCGGTATCGAGCGGGTCGAAAAGGCCGAGGTCGAGTTCAGCACCCTTCTGGAAGTCTTCTTCACCGAAGGAGGGAGCCGTATGAACGGCACCGGTACCGTCATCGGTACTCACGTAGTCGGCGGGGTAAATCTTGTAGTGGCGGGAAAGCTGGTCCGGCGTTACGTATTCGTCAGAGATACGGGAAAGCGGTTCGTAGTCCTTGCCCACGAGTTCAGAACCCTTACAGGTATCGACGATGTTCGGGTTCTTGAAGTAGGCGGCGGTACGGCTTGCGGCAATCCAGTACTTCTTGCCGTCCTGTTCCACCAGGTTGTAGTCCATGTCCGGACCGACAACGATGCAGAAGTTGGAGTACAAAGTCCACGGAGTCGTCGTCCACACGAGGATGCTCGTGTCCTTGAACTTGGCTTCGTTAGAGTTGATCGGGAAAATCAACGTGAGGGACGGGTCCTGACGGTCCTTATAGCCCTGGTTGGTTTCGAAGTTCGAAAGCGGAGTGGCGAGGGCCGGGCTGTACGGCTGGATGCGGTAGCCCTGGTAGATGAGGCCCTTGTCGAAGCACTGCTTGAACACCCACCACACGGATTCCATGAAGTTCTTGTCCATGGTCTTGTAGCCCGTGTCGAAGTCGACCCAGCGGCCCATGCGGCGCACGGTCTTCTTCCATTCGCTCGTGTACTTGAGCACCTTGCTGCGGCAGGTTTCGTTGAACTTGTCGACGCCCAGGTTCTGGATTTCGGCAACGCCCGCGAGGCCCAGTTCGTTCTGAACGAGGGATTCAATCGGAAGGCCATGGCAGTCCCAACCGAAACCACGCGGAACCTTCTTGCCCTTCATGGTCCAGTAACGCGGAACGATGTCCTTGATGGTACCGGCCAGCAAGTGACCGTAGTGCGGAAGGCCCGTTGCAAACGGAGGGCCATCGTAGAAAGTGTACGGGGCAGTCGCCGGGCGGCTGTCGAGCGACTTCTTGAAACTGTCGTCCTTGTCCCACAGGGCGAGCACGCGCTCTTCGATCTGCGGGAAGGTCTCTTCTTTCTTTACTTCACGAAACATGGGTTACCTCAAACCCCGCGGCACACCGCCACGGGCACTAAATTTTCGGCGGTAAATTTAGTAAAAAGGCGCTTATGATATCAAGAAAAGGTCTCCGATATACCACAAATCAATGATTTTGAGCCAGAGCAATCAGGCAAGCCTTAAATTCGTCGATATTTTTAATCTCGTAGCCTTCGACATATTCAATGCCAGATTCTTCATGCGTGTACAATTGAAAGTAAGGTGCGTTTTCTGCCTTGCATGTTTCACTGGTGAGTTTTGAATCGCTAAAGTAATGCAGGTGGCAGACTGCGCTGCCAGAGGTGAGGTCCAGATCAACTTCAGATTGGGAACCGGAATAGTACTGGATGCGGTGAGTATTTTCACCGATGGTGACAGAAAATTCCTGACCGCCGATAGTGAAGGCGACGGCGTATTTGCTTTGACTTGAAATGGTCACTTCGGACGGAACGGTAATTCCGCCCTCTTGAAGGAAAAATGATGAAGGAAAAATTGATACGTTTTGAATTTCACCTTTCTTGATGCTTATAATGGATTCGTAAAGGTAACGCATGGCGTAGGTGTCCGTGTAACTCTCGTCTTTGTCCAAGGTTCCATCGCTTGGAATTAAAGATTCCGGTGGAATACAGCTCCCATCTGTTTGTGTGGTATATACGAGCTGAGAATCTGCTTCAAAGACATAATGGATTGTGTATGGTTTTGATTTATTGTTACAAGAAATGGAACCCGCTTCGTAGTCGCAAGTCGTGAACGCCCAGTCTCCGAGGAGGTTGTTCGCAGAACCACCTACCAAAACCGTGGTCATAGTATCGGGATCGCCTTCTTTACTTTGAATTAAGACTAGAGTGTCTCCGACAAATATGTAACTGCGGTTATATTGCTTTACTTCGTCTATATGGGAGAAAACATAGTTGCCATTTAGATGTTGACATTCGTCATAGGAATGGTCTTCCAATATGGTGAATTTCTTATTCTCCTTGTCATGGATGTATTTGTATCGAAAATTAGTGGAACAGTAGTCACCAACGCTTCCGATTGCGCTGGAACTGCTTCCAATACTGGACGAAGAAGCCGTTGTTGCTGAAGAGGACGACTCCATACTGGAGGAAGATTCTACGGCACTCGATGGCGTCGTGGATTCGCTGGAGGTTGCGTCGGCTGAACTTTCGATTGAGGGGTCGATGTCTTCTACGCTGCTGGAAGATTCCAGAGGCGGATTTACGACGCTGGGAGTGTCACTGTCTCCGCATGCGGAAATAAAAATTCCAGACACCAATACCATGCAAGAATAAAAGAATGACTTGCCTGAAACAATCTTCATATTAATGCCCCCGGATTTGTAGGTTCTTTAATAGTGGGTTCATGAATAACCATATTCATTACCATTTAATGTTAAAAAGATAGAAAAAAGCCCCTATTTTCAAGGCACTAAGACACCGGCTTTAGGGCCAAACGTTCATAAAAAAGCGCCCTTTCGACCCTACCTTCTGCATTCACATGACACGTTCCCGTAAAAACGGCAAAGTTGGCAAGGAACACGCAATTCCCCAAAACGCAATTTCCGAGGAAATTTATCACATAAAAATGCAAGGCATCTCTCCTTTGTCTGTGATAATTTATTTTCACGCAAAAAGGAGTGTTTGATGCGTTTTCTGTTCTTTCTTCTTGCAGCCCTGTTTATTATAAGCTGCTCAAATGGCGACTGCCTCCCCCTTGATCCGGGTCCGGATGCCGATTACCCCAGAAGCACCCAGCGTCTATTCAAGTCCTGGGACCAGGTTTCGTTCTACGTGGACCCGAACCATTTCTTTGGCGACACAAATTACACCGAATTCCCCGACAATACCCTGGAAATTGGCTACGCCGACAACGATACGCTACTTACCGTAAGGCAGGTCACCATCCCGTTGATGGACCGGATTCACGACGCCTGGTTTAGGAACTACCTTTCGCCCTCGAATCTCGCCAGAAGTTTCAGGCTGGTCGTCGAAGCCAACGAAACGACGGATGTCGATTCCGTCATCCTGGAGGTTCGCACCAAGAACAAGGAGGGAGTCCTATATGGCGACATTCCTCCCGTACAGATGACCTTCTACAAGGCGGCCAAGAACAACGGGAAAATCTACTTCCAGAACCTGATTAAAAAGGATACGACCTTGGGCATCCCGGTCCTGTTTTCGCGGGCTCCCATAGACGGCGGTGCGTTCGAAGAAGCCTACGTGCTGGTGCTGAAGGACACGTCGGACCTGTGGCATTTTGAATACATGAAAATGCCGGAACCGATAAAGCCCTGCCCCAAGGAATGGATTTGCTACGAGACGATGGAGAGTTTTTCGGACTATAAGTGTCCCGAGTCCAGTTCGTCAGCCATCGAATCCTGTTCTTCCGCCGACATGACGCTGCTGTCATCCTCATCCGGAGTCCAGGACTCTGTTGCCATAGACTCTGTCGCTATGGACTCCCTTGCTAAAGACACTATTACAGTACTAGAACCCATTCGCCCTATCGATATAAATCCGTGCTACACGGTAACCGGATGGCGATACGTCACTAGGTGCGACTCCGTCTGCTCGGACCAGATTATCCGTGCGGATTCGACCTCCTCGAAACGCTGACTATTCCAACTTGGAATATCGATTTCTGCTATTTATTCCTTTTTTGGTGGTTTTTTGAGGGATTTTCTAATAGTTTATCCACAGACATTTCGTGAAATACTAAGGAATAATAAGGAGTTTTCCCCATGTCTAAAGAAAAAACTCATTTGGGACACATAATCCTGATCACCCTGTCCGCTGCTATCGGCGGCTTCCTGTTCGGCTTCGATTCCTCCGTTATCAACGGTGCGAACGGCGCTCTCAAAATACATTTCAATGCGACGGATTACCAGCTTGCCTGGGCTGTTTCGCTTGCGCTGATCGGTGCCGCGGTCGGCGCTTATTTCGCAGGCAGACTTGCCGACAAGTTCGGCCGTGTCCGTTGCATGCTCGCTGCTTCGGGACTCTTCCTTGTGAGTGCTATCGGTTCGGGTGTCCCGTTTGGCATCCCGGACTTTATCGTGTGGCGTGTCATCGGCGGCGTGGGTATCGGTGTCGCTAGCATCATCGCGCCTATCTACATTGCCGAAACGGCTCCTGCTCACCTGCGCGGGCGTCTCGGCTCCATGCAGCAGTTCGCCATCGTGATTGGTATCTTCGTGGCGCTGCTCTCGAACTACCTCATCGTGCGCATCGCGGGTTCGGCGAACAACGTGTGCTGCGGTGGGTTCAAGGCCTGGCAGATTATGTTCTGGGTCGAAATCATTCCGGCTGCGCTTTACGGCATTGCCGCCTGGAGGCTTCCGGAATCTCCGCGTTATCTTGTTCAAAAAGGCCGCTTGGAAGAGGCAAAGGAAGTCCTCTCTAGGATTGATTCCGAGGGCGTGGACAAGGAAATCGCTTCCATTCACGACACCTTCAAGAACGAAAAGCCCGCCAAGCTCGCGGACCTGCTTGAAATGGTCGGCGGCAAGAAGCGCATCGCCCCGATTGTATGGGCTGGCCTCGGACTTGCCATTTTGCAGCAGCTCGTGGGTATCAACGTGATTTTCTACTACGGCACCATGCTTTGGCAGAGCGTCGGGTTCGGCGAGAGCGACGCGTTCCTCACCAGCGTGATTTCGAGCGGTATCAACCTGATCATGACGATTGCAGCCATCATGCTTATCGACAAGATTGGCCGCAAGCCGCTCCTGCTTATCGGTAGCGTCGGCATGGCGGTTACCCTCAGCACCCTCACCATCTGCTTCTTGAGCGCGAATGCCGACGGCAGCCTCCCCAGCGCGGCGGGTGTTGTCGCCCTCATCGCGGCGAACCTCTACATCACCTTCTTCGCGGTGTCTTGGGGCCCGGTCATGTGGGTTATGCTCGGCGAAATGTTCAACAACCGCATCCGTGCCGTGGCTATCGCCATATGCGGACTTGCTCAGTGGGGCGCAAACTTCGTCGTCTCCTGGAGCTTCCCGGTACTTGCCGGCAAGGGCGGCATCGGCGTCGGCCCCACCTACGCCATCTATTCCTTCTTCGCCATCTTCAGCATATTCTTTGTGGCCAAGTTCATCAAGGAAACGAAGGGCAAGGAACTCGAAGAGATGTAAGGCCGCTACCGTTTTCGCGGGAAAACAGAAAAACGTGTGGCGACGAGCCATGCGTTTTTTTTGTGTATAAGAAAACTACCGGCTACGCCGGTAGTTCCGTAAAAGCCTTCTGGCGGTCATGAAAAAAATCCTTTGACTATTATTGAAATGCGGT
>CACXXH010000091.1 GCA_902771595.1 Fibrobacter succinogenes
TTCGAGTAGGCGTTCCTTGAGGACATCTACCTTCACTTTGCCGACGGTCTTGGTGGTGGCCATGAGTTGGCGGTTCACGTTGGTGACGCACACGCGGTCAGAATCGACGAGCACGAGTTCCTTGATGCCGGAACGCACCAGGCTTTCGGCGCACCAGCTGCCGACTCCGCCGAGACCGAAGATGATGACGCGCTTCTGGTAGATGTTGCCCATCACGTCGTCCCCGAGCAGGAGTGATGTGCGGTTGAATATGCCTTTCTCGATACCCATAAAGAACTATGCGATGTTCTAGCGGTAAACTATGCGAACAGCCGGACGACTCTCTGGAGGCCTGCGACAAGGCGGTCGATATCGCGCTTGAGCGTGTAGGCGCCAAAGCTCAGGCGGAGCGTGGCATCTACGCCGAAGCGGTCCATCACGGGCTGTGCGCAGTGGTGCCCGCTGCGCACGGCGATGTTCTCTTCGTCGAGAATCATGGCGGCGTCGCTCACGGCGATTCCATCCAAAGTAATGCTCACGAGGGCGCCGCGTTCCTTCGGGTTCCCGAGTACTTTCACCTGCGGGATTTTCGCAAGCTGTTCCAGCGCGTACTGCGTGATTTCTGCTTCGTGCCTGCGGATGTTTTCGATGCCCTTCTCGTTAATCCATTCGATGGCTTTGCCGAGGCCGATGACTTCGGCAATCATGGGCGTGCCGGCCTCGAAGCGGGCGGGAACGTCGGCGTACGTCGTCTTTTCGAAGGTGACGTTCTTGATCATCTCGCCGCCGCCGTGCCAGGGGGGCATGCTATCCAGAACTTCGTACTTGCCATAGAGCACGCCGACCCCGGTAGGGCCGTACATCTTGTGCCCGCTGAAGGCGAGGAAATCGCAGTCCAGCGCCTGCACGTCAATCTTGATGTGGCTCGAACTCTGGGCACCGTCAATCAGGATTTTTGCCTGCGGGGCGGCGGCGCGGACCGTCTTGATTATGCTTGCAATCGGGTTCACGGTCCCGACGGCGTTGCTTACGTGCGTTACAGCCACCATCTTGGTGCGTGCGTTCAAAAGTCCAGGTAGTTTGTCCAAATCCAGGTCGCCGTCGTCCTTGACGGGAATGACCTTAATCTTGGCGCCCTTCATTTCGGCAATGAGCTGCCAGCTCACTATATTCGCATGGTGCTCGAGCCCGCTAATCAAAATCTCGTCGCCCGCCTCGAAGAACTTGCGGCCGTAACTCCACGCCACAAGGTTGATGCTTTCGGTGGTGCCGCGGGTGAACACGATTTCGTCTTCGGTCTTCGCGTTAATGAACTTGGCCACGTTCTTGCGGGTGGCTTCGAAAGCTTCGGTGGTGCGGGCGCTCAGGCGGTATACTCCGCGCTTGACGGAGCTGTAGTGTTCGCGGTAAAAGTCGTCCATCGCGTCGATGACGCATGCGGGCTTCTGCGTGGTGGCAGTGCTGTCCAAGAAGGCGAGGGGCTTGACGCCTTTATCGCCTGCGACGAGCATCGGAAACTCGCTACGGATGGTCTCTGCATCAAAAGAATTCACGTTATCCATGACCAAAATGTAGAAAAGTTGCATATCTTGGCGGTTTTTTGCAAAGTCACTTTGCTATATTGAAAATACAGAATGAGAGGATAGTATGAAATTATTCACTAAGTGTATGACTGCCGTCGCAGCTTCGATTCTTGCGACTGCTGCTTTTGCCCAAGAAGAACTCCGCGATGCCGTTGACGCCGGCGATATCATCGCCGCCCAGAAGATGGTCAAGAAGGGCAAGATCGAGGAAGTTTACTGCGGCAAGCTCACTCCAGACGATGCTGTTCGCGTGTACGAGAAGATTTTCAAGTCCAATCCCGAAGAATCCTTTGCGAACTGCCCGACGCAGTTTGCCTACGGTTACGGCGTGAAGGCTTGTTCGAATCCCAAGGCGGTCGACGCCTGTAACGAAGTCGTTTCGCTCTTGCTCTTGGATGCGGAAACCGGCAATACGAAGGCGCTCGATGCCCTGGAAAATGTCGCGAAGGTCGCAGTCAAGACCAAGGGTTATGCAAAGCCTGTCAAGATGTATGCGGACACTTCCGTATGGGTGCCGTGTCCGAAGAAGGGCAAGGCCCGCAATTCATGCATGGAGGATTGCTTTGTCCAGGCTCAGAGCATGAACGACACCCTGCGCCAGACGACTTGCGAAACCAAGCCGGAACGTTTCGTGGAAGATACGACCATTACCGTGATGCGTCCGTCGCCCTTGTACGAGAACCTCCGCAAGGGACTCGTCGAAGGCTACTGGAAGGCTCCGAAGCCCGCTGCCGTGAGGTATGCGGACATGCTCCAGACGAACGCCCGCGCACTTTCTCTCCCGGATTCCGTCGTCATCAACCTGGATTACGTGAATCGCTGGGCCGACAAGCACATGGCCGATTCTACTCCGCTGCCGGGCAGCGAACTCTTCCGCTTCTGCGCGAGCTGGCAGCCGCAGGTGGACTCCATCCTCGCTTTCAAGGAACTGACGACGCGTTGCCCCGTGTTCGAGGAATTTGTCGACCCGCGTGACAACCAGAAGTACAAGGTCAGGGAAATCGGCGGTATCAAGTGGTTCGTGCAGAACCTGAACTTCGTGGTGGAAGGCGGCTCCAACTGCTATGACCGCGACGAAGAAAACTGCGCGACGTACGGCCGCCTCTACACGCAGGTTGCAGCCCAGACCGCATGCCCCGAAGGCACGCACCTTTCTACCGACGAGGACTGGAAGGCTCTCGAGACGTTTGCCGGCGGTGTGGACGTGGCTGCTGAAAAGTTGCGCAGCAACGGTGGCGACGACTATGCGTTCACGGCACTATTCGGCGGCTATGCCAACAAGACCATGAACTCCGTCATTCAGGGCGAAGGCGCTTATTTCTGGACGGAAAGGCAGTTGAAGGATGGCCGTGGTCTGGCCCGCTCGATGTTCAACACGGACAACAACGTGACATCGATGCCTGTCGAAAAGGAATTCTGGCTTTCTGTTCGTTGTGTGGTGAACGGCAAGTAAATGCAATCCGAGGGTTTGGAGTTTTCGCCGACGTGTGACCGCGAGACATGGATCTTGCGGCAATCACTGATGAACAAGGTGCGCAGGTTCTTTGAACTGCGAGGCGTGCTTGAAGTGGAAACGCCCGTGCTTTCGAACGCGGGCGGTACGGATCCGCAGCTCGATTACTTCGAGGTGGACGGCGTTCCCAGGCACTTCCTCATGACGAGTCCCGAGTTCCACATGAAGCGCCTGCTTTCGGCGGGATTCGGCGACATATTCCAGATTACCAAGTCCTTCCGCAAGGATGAATTCGGCTCGCATCACAACAACGAGTTCAGCATGGTGGAATGGTACCGCGTGGGCATGCCGCAAGACAAGCTCATGGACGAGGTGGAAGCGCTCGTGAGCGAAATTATCGGGAAGCCTTTGAAGGCGCGCCGCACCCGCTGGATGGACGCCTTCAAGAACTACGCCGGCGTGAACCCGTTCTGCAAGGACTTGAACAACTTTGTCGAAACCTGCGAGTACTACAACATTCCGGTACCCGAGGGCAAGGAACGCATGAGTCGCGAGGACTGGTGGGACTACCTGATGGTATTCGTGGTCGAACCCGCTCTGGCGGCGAACGGCGCGGAATTCATTATGGATTACCCGCCCTCGCAGGCGGCCCTCGCGCAGACCTACACCGACAAGGAAGGTTTCGTGTGGGCGCGCAGGTTCGAACTGTTCGTGGACAAGGTTGAACTTTGCAACGGCTATACGGAACTGACCGACGCGGACGAACAGCGCCGCAGGTTTAATGCGGATCTGGAAATTCGCCGCCGCATGGGTAAGCCCCTTCCTCCGATAGACGAAAACTTCCTTTCTGCGCTCGAATCGGGCATGCCCGCCTGCTCGGGCGTGGCGCTCGGGCTGGACCGCCTGTTCATGCTCGCTCTGCATAAGGACGAAATCAAGGACGTCGTCCTTTTCCCGAGTCCGATTGCTTAACCATCGTTATCCCGCGCGTCACACCGCAGCCTTGCGTAGCAAGGCAAGTGTGTCCATTAGCAGTATTTCGGTTATCTTACCAGCGATTTTATCGCGCGGCGCATTCTTTTTTCGTCGATGAGGCCCGTTTTTACGAAGTCGATTTTCCCGTCCTCGTCGATGAGGTAGCTCACGGGGATTACGCGCGGGTTGCCTAGCATGTTTATCAGGTCGTAGTTCCAGTGGAGCATGGTCCACGGCATCGCGTATTTTTTCTTGAACCGGGACGCGATTTTCACGTTGTCGTCTTCGCTTATCATGAGCACCTTGAAACCGTCGCCTGCGAATTCGCGATAGAGCTTTTCGAGAGTCGGCAGTTCCGCGATGCATGCCGGGCACCAGCTTGCGCTCAGCACGATAAGCGTCACCTTCCCCTTATGCGTTTTAAAGTCCGTTTTTCCGCCGTCCACGTCTAGGGCTTCGAAGTTCTCAATCCGTTCGGGCAGGGCCTGGAATGGCCGAGAGTTCTCGCGGTACACCTGGTACGCGATGAACAAAACGGCAATTAAAATTGTGATACCGATGACTTTGAACGATTTAAAGCGCATTTCTATAGAGAATTTATGTTTTTTTCGGGCGGTTTTAAGTTATATTCTTGAATATGGCATACAATATTCAAGACCTTCTTTCCGAAATGGTGAAACGTGGCGCGTCTGACCTGCACATTACTGCAGGTGCGCCCCCGCTGGTGCGTCTTTCCGGCAAGCTTACCCCCCTCGGCGACGACAAGCTCAAGCCCGACGAAACCATGCGCATGACGTACAGCCTTATGAACGAACTTCAGAAGAAGTCGTTCGAACAGAATAAGGAGTGCGACTTTTCTTTCGGTATCGCGAATCTTGCGCGTTTCCGTGCCAACGCCTACCTGCAGCGCGGCTGCGTGGCCCTGGCCCTGCGTATCATCCCGCTCGAAATCAAGACTTTCAAGGAACTCGGCCTTCCGAAAATTCTTGCCGAATTCACGACCCGCCCCTCCGGCCTCGTGCTGGTGACGGGTGCAACCGGTTCGGGTAAGTCCACGACGCTTGCCGCCATGATCGACAAGATCAACAAGGAACGTCATGACCACATCTTGACGGTGGAAGACCCGATTGAATTCCTGCACAAGCACCAGGGATGCATGATCAACCAGCGCGAAGTCGGTAGCGATACCAACAGCTTCTCGCAGGCGCTCAAGATGGCGCTCCGCCAGGACCCGGACGTGGTGCTTATCGGCGAAATGCGTGACCTCGAGACCATCCGTGCGGCACTTACGATTGCGGAAACCGGTCACTTGGCCTTCGCGACCTTGCATACCAACTCTTGCGTGCAGACCATCAACCGCGTGGTGGACGCGTTCCCGAAGGGCGAACAGCAGACGGTGCGTACCCAGCTTTCGTTCGTGCTCCAGGGCGTGATATGCCAGACGCTTATCCCGAAAATCGGTGGCGGCCGCGTGATGGCGTACGAAATCATGAACGTGACTCCGGGTATCCGTGCGCTTATCCGCGACGACAAGGTGCACCAGATTGAATCCATGATTGAAATTGGCCAGAAGTTCGGCATGAACACGATGAACATGTGCCTTTGCGAACTGGTCAAGAACCACAAGGTCGACCGCTTCGAGGCGCTCGCCCGTTCTCCGAGCCCGGACCAGTTGGAACAGCTGTTTGTGAAGGAAGGAGTTTAATCGATGGCAGAATTCCTATACAAAGCGCAAAATTCCCAGGGAAACAATTTTGAAGGCACGCTCGAGGCCAAGGACAAGGCTGAGGCCGAATCGCTCCTCTTGCGTCGTCGTCTCACTATTGTGAGCCTGAAGAAGAAGCCGAAGGAAATCAAGATTCCTATCGGCAATGGCATCAAGCACGAGGACTTGACCCGCTTTACGCGTATGTTCTCGTCCATGTGTTCTGCGGGCCTCCCGATGCTCCAGTGCTTGAACATTCTCGAGGAACAGTGCGAGAACCAGGCATTGAAGGAAGTGGTGCACAAGGTGACGCAGTCCATTAACGGCGGTTCTTCGCTGGCCGATGCGCTTGCGCAGCACCCGAAGGTGTTTGACGCCCTGTATTGCAACATGGTGGCGGCCGGTGAAGCGGGCGGTATCTTGGAAGGCATTCTTGCCCGTTTGGCTGAAACCATGGAAAACAGTATGCGCCTCAAACGCAAGGTGAAGAAGGCCTTGACTTACCCGGTGATGGTTATCATCGTGGGTATTGTCGTGGTGATCGCCCTTATGACGTTCGTGGTGCCGACGTTTGCCGAACAGTTCGCCGCCTTGGATGCGGAACTCCCTGCGCCGACGCAGGTCGTGATGAACATTTCTGACTTCCTTCGCGATAACGGCGGCTTCCTTTTCCTTGGCCTGATAGCGATAGTTATCGCATGGAAGATGGTGATGAAGATTCCCGCGGCGCAATTTGCTTTCGACAAGTTCCTGTTGAAGGTCCCGAAAATCGGTGACCTGCAGATTAAGTCGTCTACTGCAAGTTTTTCGCGTACGCTCGGAACCTTGCTGAACGCCGGTGTCAGCGTGATGGATGCTTTGAAGGTGGTGGCCTCGACCGCCGGCAACAAGGTGGTGGAAAAGGCAATCGGAAGAATATCGATTGGTATTGCGGGCGGTAAATCTATTGCCGACCCCATGACCGAAGTAGGCATTTTCCCGCCCATGGTCATCCAGATGACGGGCGTGGGTGAGAAAACCGGTAACTTGGGCGGCATGCTTTTGAAGCTCGCCGACTTCTATGACGAAGAAGTGGATGCCGCAGTGGACGCCGTGGTGGGCATGATTGAACCGTTGATCATCGTGTTCTTGGGCGGCGCGGTCGGCGGCCTCTTGATTGCTATGTATATGCCGATGTTCTCCATGGGCGACGCGATTAAAGGATAAAATTTCGCATAAAAACTTCGCGATGCTTCGTTGCCCCCGGCCTCACGTACTATAGTACGCTACGGCCGGTAAGGCCGCCTCGCCTCTCTCGTTTTTCTGCGAAATTTTGTTTTAGATACATATTGATTTTTTTGAAAAATCTTTTTAGCCTTTACTCATAAAAAAGGTCGTGGCCTCGCCTCTCTCGTTTTTCTGCGAAATTTTGTTTTAGATACATATTGATTTTTTTGAAAAATCTTTTTAGCCTTTACTCATAAAAAAAGGTCGTGGCCTCGCCTCACTTGTTTATTATCCCTTGCTCATAAGGTGCGCTACGCCAAAGCGTTCTTTGTCTCGCTCGGTTTTGACGCCTTTAATTAATCTTGCAATAGGTGCCTCGCCTCGCTCGGTTCCGAGCGATTTTTTTATTTTGTTAGCAGAAGTTTTAAGGTAATGTGATATGGAGTTCTATCTCTGGTTTCCGCTATACTTTTTCCTTGCGATTATTGTGGCTCGATCAAAAAAGATTGAGTTTGGTGAGTTTATTGTAATTCGCTGGAATGAGCAGCCAGTATTGTGTGCGGGTGTTGTTGTTGCGTTTCTTTTAAGTGGCTTTGATGGACTCTTCAATATTTTGTCTTTTTTTAATAAGTCTTTATTTTCAGAAGAAGGCTTGAAAATTTTAGATAATGTTACATGTGTTTTTTGGGAATTTGAAGTTCTTCTTGTATCCGTATTGATAAAGAAATTCACGATAAAGAAAAAGAGTTATACGTGGAAAGAAACGCCCATAATTAGGTCTTGTGTCGTAGTTTTTCACATTTTTTGTTCGGCTATTCTCCTCAAGCAACTGATTTAATCCCCTAAGCGGGCCTTTCTCGCTCGGTTTTGACGCCTTCGGCTTCCGCGGCTGCAACTCGAAAATGCAGGTAAATAAATTTACCTGCGCTTTTGATTATTCTTGGATTTTTTGAAGGGAATTCAAAAAAAAAGTGACACTTTTGCGGTGTTCGGGTGTTTAAATGGCAAATAGGGATTCCTATTTGTTATTTTTGTCGAAATACGGGATTTTTTGTTGAAACTATATACTGGCATTGTTGTTCTTTTGGCGGCTGTGGCCGCATTGGCGCAGGAACCGGCTGCGGGGCCGGATGCCGTGGCCGGTGATTCGGCGCAGGTCGCGGGAATTGTCTTCAATGGCGTTGTGCAGGATCCGTCCTTTGCCGAGGGCGAAAAGCTGAATGTGGAAATCCTCGAGTCGGGGGAGGCCCTGCAGACGACGGTCGGCGAACCTTTCAGCGTAGTGCTTCCCGAAGATACGCTCTGGAATGTTTGCGTCACCAATTCCGATACGGCGGGCGCCGAGAAGGAAAAGTGCTACGAACTCAAGTACATCGGGCCGGACCGAACCTTCTCGCAGGCGCTGGGCGACAGCTTCGCGGAAGACTCCGCGGCGGTCGCGGCTGCGGATACGGCTGCACCCGCAGAGCCCAAGAATGACAGCGCCGGTGTTGCCGCGGCTCCGGCCGACAGTCCGGAAAAGGATGTCGATGTCGACGCCCTCCTTGCTGGCGGCAACAACGAGAAGGTGACTGAACTCAAGAAGGTCGTGGTGCAGTTGCGCAAGCGTCCCAAGCGCAAGCCGGGCGAATCGGTGGTATCAGCGAAGTCCATCAAGCGCATGCCGGGCCTTGCCGAGGCCGACGTCATCAAGAGCATCCAGGCGCTTCCGGGCGTGGTGGCGAGTTCGGATTTCAGTTCCAAGATTTATGTGCGCGGCGGTGCCGCCGACCAGAACCTGTTCCTTTTCGACAATGCGGTGGTTTATTCCCCGGTGCATTTCTTCGGGCTGTTCAGTACATTCCTCGTGGAAGGCATTGACGAGGTGCAGTTCTACAAGAGCGGGTTCCCTGCGCAGTACGGTAACCGCCTGAGTTCCGTGCTCAAGATGGACGGTCGCGCTGGCGGCCAGGATACTGTCGAGGAATGGTTCAGCAAGACGAGCGTCAAGATAAGCACGTTTGCGGCGCAGCTCCATACCGAGGGTCACAAGGGCCCGGCCCGCTGGGTTGTCGCCGGCCGTACCACCTACATCGGGTTCATGCTCGGCCTGATGAACGCAATCGGCATGCTCGACCTGGAACTGGACTACGAGTTCACGGACTTGCAGGGTACCTTCATGTACAATTTCACTGAAGATACGCGCCTCAAGTTCAGCTTCTATGTGGGCAAGGACCGCCTGAGTTTCGACCCGCTCTACATGGACTGGGGCAACGTCGCGATTCCCGTGAATTTCATGCACCGCATCAATGGCAACTGGGATTACAACGCCACGTTTGCGTTTAGCGAGTTCTACCAGACGATGAAGGTCGGCGACCTCATGTCTATCGAGATGTACCTCTACACGTTTGCGGGCAAGCAGTGGCTCAACTACCGCGGTATCGACAACCACACGTTCACGATTGGCTACGAGCTGGAATACGACTACGAGCGTTATCAGGAACAGATGTCTTCCATGATGATTGCCGATATCCAGAAGCCGTTCCACCACGTGGCCTACCTGCAGGATGCCTGGAAGCTTTCTCCCGATTGGCTGCTGCAATACGGTATGCGATTCAATTACCAGACTGCCGCAGAACATTTCGGCGTGGAACCGCGCGCCTCCCTCACGGTGAATCTCGACGACACGAAGACGCTAGAATTGTACGGCGGTTATTACTTGCAGTACATGAACTCGATTGTCTATACCGACCAGGAGACTTTGAACGAGTTCTATTATCCGGCGACTACTACTACCAAGGGCAAGCATATCAAGCCGGCTTCTTCGTGGCTCATTGCCGCGGAATACAGCCACCGCGATATATTCGAAGGCTACGATGCGACCGTGGGTCTCTATTACAAGACGCAGAGCGGACTGAACACGTTCCAGGCGGTCTTGGACAGCAACGAGGAAACGGCGTCGGATGACTTCGTGGTTGCTGACGGGTTCGGCACGGCGGACGGTTATTCCTTCGGTTACGAACTTTCGCTCCGCAAAAATAACGGCTGGTGGTTCGGCGGTATCAACTGGAGCCAGAGCGTGAGCGTCGTGCGCACGGACGATGGAACCAATGCTTATTACCCGAGCTGGCATCAGCCCTATGCGCTCAAGCTGGATGCGGGCATCAACTGGAAGGGCGGTGATGAAGCCCTCTGGAAATACAAGGGAAAAGCGAAGGGACGTTACCTGAGGTCGTCCATCGCGCTCAAGTATTCTGCGGGCATGCCCATCAGCGAATACAAGGGCTACTACTATCCGCAGGAACGGACTACTTCCGCATCGACGTGAAGGCTATCGACATGGGTCGCGAAGGCAAGTGGAATTTCAGCTGGACCATCATCAACTTGACCGACCACGAAAACATGTTCTATACATTCTACGATACGAGCAAGAACCCGCCCAAGAAGACAGAAATTGCCCAGTTCCCCTTTATGCCCATCATGCTGAACTATGAATACTATTTCTAGAATCCTTTGCGCATTTGCGTTCGCGCTCCTTGTTGCTTGCGATTTCCACGGACCATGGAGTTTCTATCCCGAGGACCGTGAAGTCTATACGGGTATCTACACCTACGGTTACATCCTTGACGGTGGGGAAGCGAACATCTGTTTTTCGAAGGTCTACGAACTGGACGAGACTTCGGCCGAGAATTTCGCATTCTACGATAGTGCCTACGTGACGGTTTCGGGAAAGTTTACCGACGCTCATGGCGCCGAAGTCGATACGACGGCGGTGCTCGCTGTCACCGGCAGCAAGCCGAACTGTTTTTCCGAAGGCGAGTTCTCCGGAATAGCCGGCGAGACCTACTCGATGGAAGCCTTCTTCAAGTGGGACAGTGCAGGCAGTACGGCTAAAACCACGTTCCGCGCGCAGGCGACCGTCCCGAATCCCGTGAGTATCAAGGGGCTGAGCGTTCCGCAGCAGGACGGCAGTTTCGAGTGGATCGAGTACGACGAGAACGAAGAACTCCACATCAAGTTCCTGGAATTCCCGCTGGATATGGAAACCGTGAAGTGCGCGCTCAATTACGACAAGTCCATCAAGGGTGTGATATCCATACTGCAATACGGGATGGATAGCGAGGAAGCGCAGAACACGACCATCAACAAGATGCTCTCGGGCCTTATCCAGGCCGATTCTATGGGTTACAGCGGGGTCTCCATGCACGACCCACTGGAGCACGAGGCGAATCTCGGATACACGACGAAGCAGAGTATCGGTGGTATCCAGGCGCTCGACACGCTTTTCTTGCCGAACATGATGATGCCTCTCGGGCGTGTCACCGTCGTATTCTACACGACGGACGAGGCCTACATCGATTATGAAACTAAGGTGAAGGGCTCCGTCGCCGATTCGCGCATCGTTCCGGAATCGAATATCGAGAACGGCATGGGCGTGTTTAGCGGGATGGCGAGATCTACGTTCACGTTCTATGTCGACGGCGAGGATGGCGTACCGATGAAACACATCGCCTTTGCCAACTGCGACGCAACCTCCGATGGCGATAACAAGAGCTGGGCCTCGCGCGGTTGCAGGCTTTACCAGGACGTGTTCTGTTCGGGAATGCCTGTCGACAGCATCGAACAATACGACTTGATGACGGCCAATGGCAAGGCCTCCGATTATTATGCCAAGGGAGAATATCGGAGCGAAAAGACATGCTTTCCGTCGCTCGTGAAGGCGGCGATGATGAACAAGGAAGAAAAGTGGTCGGCATACCTGCCCGACTCAATCAGCGACAAGAACAAGTCGGACGCCTATGCCGACGGGCTCAAGCGCTATTGCGTGGCTAGCGGCTTCGAAAGCAATTCGATTGCGGATTGCAAGGAACTCGAGTATCAGTGCATGGAAAGTCCCGAGCAGAACAACTGCAAGGAATACCTGTGGAACTGGTGTGCCGATAGGGGCCTGCCGAACAGGTCGTCCATGGATAACTTGACATGCGATGCCGCGCTTGTCAGCCGTTACTACCTCGAAGAACAGAAATCGAGCATTATCCATGATCAGGTGGAAAGCCTGTGCGATGCTTACCGTTTCCCGATTTGCAACAACTGGTGCAAGGAACGCAAAGGTCGTATGGAATGCGAATAAGTTACGAATCTCTTCTTTTTGCGTCGGGACGGTGACATTTTTTGTGGGTTCGGGTGTTTTAATAATGTAGTTTTGAAATCAAACCATTGCGGATATTTATGAAAAGATTGAATTTATTACCCATCATGCTTCTGGTCTTTGTGATGTCGGGATTGGCCTTTGCCGACCGCACTTCCGAAATTCAGGATCTCAAGCTCGAAAAGGAAAAACTGAATTCCGAGATTCAGAAACTGAACCGGCAGATTGTCGCTACGGATTCGATGCTCAAGGCGGACGATTCCCGCTACAAGACGCTGCAGCAGCGCTACAAGGCCGATAAGGACCGCCGTCGTGCCGAAATCGACAGCCTGAATATGAAAATCCATGCGGTCGCGGGCCAGTTGCAGGAAGAACGCAGCAAGCAGGCGCGCGCGAAGAACCGTACCGAGAATGTCGCCGCGAAGCGCAAGGCGCTCCGCTCGGCGCTTGCCGCCATCAGCAAGCAGCTTGAATCCCAGGTGTCGCAGACGGTTCCTTGGGAACGCGAAACGCGCCTCGATCGCGTGAAGTCCCTTACCCGCGATATCGAGAGCGGGAACGCCAGCGAAGAAGAAGCCTTTTCCCGTCTCAAGTCGCTTATCGCCGAAGAGACGAAGTTCGGCGACGAGGTCGCTATAATAAATAGTCCGCTCACGCGCAAGAACGGCGAACTCATCAATGCCTCGATTTTGCGTATCGGCAACCAGTGGATGGTCTATTCCGACGACAATGGTTCCGTATACGGGTACTTGGTGCGCCGCATCGAGAACGGGAATGTGGTTTATGAATGGAACGAGGATTTGAACTTGGAAGAACGTAGTGCAGTCAAGCTCGCTATAGACGTGAAGCAGGCTAAAAAGCCGCCCCAGGTCGTGAAATTGCCGGTGAGCATTTCCGTGGTGGGAGGCGAAAAATGAATAAGAATGTCATTCTGAAAAATCGAAGCGCTGTGAGAATTTCTGGACGTTTTGTTGCCGTTGTTTGCCTGCTTGCATCTTCCGCATTTGCGTGGCCGTGGTCGTCGGGCGAAAAGAAGCAGTCTGCCGAAGACCAGGAACGCATCAAGGATTCCCTGCAGCTCGAAGAAGTGCGCACGTTGCAGCGCGAGGTGGAAACGCTTACCCGCATTCGCCTGCAGAAGGCGGACTCGCTCGAAAAGCTGGAAGCGGAACACTGGAAGAAGCGCTATGCAGAATCGCAGTTGACCGAGGAACACCAGACGGAAACGCGCGAACTGGACGGACGCTATTCTAAGCTTTCGACGGATTTGGGCCGCGTGAACGAAGAAGTCATGGCGAGCCGCAACGTGACCAGCGAAGCCGAAGAAAACGCGAAGAGCGAGGAAAGCGCTTACGATGCGCTGAACACGCAGGTGAAACTTTCCATCGACAAGACGCTCGGCGAAGTTACGGGCGACTATCCCGTAGGCATGAACGGTCGCCTTCTGCGCTTGAAGGAAGCTTCCGACGAGACGGAAAAGAAGGTTCCGAATACGCTGGGCGCTGCCCGCGGTTACTTGGCTGACTTGTTGCTGCGCCACGAACTGACTTACACGCAGTCAATCGGTCGCGAAATTTCTCAGGTGGGCAGCCGCCCCGATGTGACCGTAGAACGCTTGCGCCTTGGTACGGTGTTCCTGGGTGAAGTCGCGACGGACAACGGCGAAGTGCAGGCCCTCTTGCGCTCCGGCGCCTTGCAGGGAAAGGTTTTTGAATGGAACTCGACGCTCCCTCCCGAAATGGCTGCGGGCGTGAAGCAGGCGGTGAAGCAGGCTTCCGCAAGCGTTGTCGCTCCGGCTGATTCCACGCAGGATTCCAAAGGAACTGACCTGGACCGAGGAATTCCAAGCGTTCTTCAAGAAGGGCGGAATCGTGATGTACCCGCTGGCCCTTGTCGCGATATTTGCATTGCTGCTTTGCCTGGAACGCTTCCTCGTGCTCTCTTACCGCGGGCACCTGAGCCGCCGCTTTATCAAGAAGCTCGGCAAGCTCGTGAAGGAAACCAAGTACGAAGATGCCGCGAACCTTTGCCTCAAGAAGGAAACGAGCCTCTCGATGGTGCTGTTTGCGGTGCTGAACCGCGCCCGCGAAACGCGCGAGGATGCGGAACGCTCCCTGCAGGAGGCCCTCCTCCGCGAGCAGCCTAAACTGGATCGCCGCATGGGGCTTTTGGCCGCCATGGGTACCATCGCCCCGCTTCTCGGCCTTCTGGGTACGGTGACGGGTATCATCACGCTCTTTACCGTGATTACCGAAGTGGGCACGAACGACGCCCGCGTGCTGGCCGGCGGTATTTCCGAAGCTCTCGTCACGACGGAGACAGGCCTTGTCATCGCTATTCCCGTGATGATTTTGCATGGGCTTCTGAGCGAAAAGATTGAAAAGGTCACCAGCGAAATGTATGTGCAGAGCATGGCGCTCATGAACAAAATTTTCGGGAAGGAGTCGTAGTTCGGGCATGTCCAACTCGTTCTACATATTTGTCGAATCCCTGAGGAACACGTACGAGGCGGGCGGCGTGGTTATGCTCCCGATCCTCCTTGCGGGTGTCATCGGATTCTACTTCCTTTTCTCCAGCTGGTTCCGCATCGGCCGCGATTTCTTCCGCAAGGATGTCCACAGGGTCATCAAGCGCATGCGCCTGGATCTGAACGGCGGAAACGAGGAATACGAGAAGAACGGCGAAGAGCCGAGCGTGGCGAAGGCTTTGAGGCGTTTGCGCAGGCGTGGCGGGCTCCTGTCCAGGGAACTCAGCTATGCGATCAGCGTCGCACAGGAAAATCCCGAAGGTTTCCGCGACTATATGCAGGTGCGCCTCGCGAAGACGGTGCGCTACATGGAGCAGGGCAACCACGTGATTTCGGTGATGGCTTCTGCCGCCCCGTTGCTCGGGCTTCTCGGCACGGTGACTGGCATGGTCTCTACCTTCGAGGTGATCACCCTGTACGGCAACCAGAACCCGGTGCTCATGGCCGATGGTATTTCGGAAGCGTTGATTTCGACGCAGAGCGGACTCCTTGTGGCATTCCCGCTTACGCTTTTGAAACAGCGCCTGGATGAACGCGTAGAAGTTTTGCGCCAGAAGATGGAACTGGGCGCTACCGTAATCGAAAACTATTTTGTCGAGAAGAAGGCATAGTATATGGAATTCAACTTGCCGAAGAGAAAACAGAAGGATATGGGCATCGAAATGGGCCCGCTGATGGACATCGTGTTCATCCTGCTCATCTTTTTCGTGGTGACGTCTTCGTTTACCCGCGAGACGGGCGTCGACGTGACTAAGCCGCAGGCGCAGTCCGCAAGCCAGCTCGAAAAGGAAAACCTGCTCATCGCCATCACGCGCGAAGGGACGGTGCATATCAACGAACGCCAGGTGGACATGGCCAGCTTGCAGGATATCTTGAAGCAGTCGCTTGCCAAGGCGCCCGACAGGGAAGCCGTGGTGATTGCGGACAAGGGCGCCGAAACGGGCGTACTCGTCCAGGTGATAGATATGTGCAATTTGGCGGGCGTGAAGAAGGTCTCGATTGCGGCGCAGGCGGAGTAATTGATAATTGATGATTGATAGTTGGTGTTTGATGGTTGATGATTGATGATGTGGAGTGTGGAATGTGGAGTGTGGAGTGTGAGATGCGGAATATTTTGCTGTGTCATCCTGAGCAGAGCGAAGGATCCAAACCTGAATAGAATTGATATATGTTTCGACTGTTGAAAAAACTTTTTAAGCGTTTTACGATTTTGCTTGCAGCGATTCTCGCGAGCGCTTTGCTCGTGTTCTCCGTGACGATGGCGAACCTGTTCTTGACGGGAAAGGTTTTCCACGAAAAGAAGTACACGAAAACCGAAATTGCTGTCAAGAAGGTCGAAGAGGTCGAGAAAAAGATAGAGAAGAAGAAACCGGCGCGCAAGCCGAATCGCCAGAAGTCCAATTCGCGTTCGCCCAAGGCAGGCCCGAGGCTCGCGATGAACCTGGGGACGGCTTCGGGAACAGCGGGGGCTGCCATCAACGAGGAACTGGTGGCCGATTTCCGCGGCGGTGCGCTCTCGACGGAAAAGGGCGATGTCGACAAGAAGCCCGAAAGCCGCACGATGCCCAATTTCCAGGTGCCGGCGAAAATCAGGGACAACGAAATCGATGCGACCCTTCGCCTCTCCTTCTGTGTGGACGTGAGCGGCAAGGCGTACGATATCAAGGTTATAGAGGAATCGCCCGTGGGTTCCGGACTTGCCGCCGCCGGCCGCGAGGCCCTTGGCCGCATGACGTTCGCTCCGGCAGAAAAGGCGGGCAAGGCGGTTCCCTTCTGCGGAATGGAACAGCCGTTCGAGGTGAAGTTCAGGGACTGATGCGATGTGTAGTGTGTAATGTGGAATGTGAAGTGCGAAGTGTGGAATGGAAAGTAATGTATGGTGTCATCCTGAGCGGAGTCACGAAGTGACGTAGTCGAAGGATCTAATGGAATTTATGAATTTGTTCAAATTGATAAATATTTTTTATGAATTGAGACGAGGCCTGCGCGGGCGTCTCGTTGCCCGCTGTGCCCTGTTGTTCGCTATCCTTATCGCGACGCCCTCTTTTGCTGCACAAAGCGCGTACGACCTGATGGAACGCGCGAACGCCCTCTACCGCGATGGCAAATTCAAGCAGGCCATCACGCTCTACCGCAAGGCGGAATCTAGAGGCGCGGACCCCGTCGCCACCAGTTTCAACATCGCGAACAGCTATTACCAGAGCGGCATGTTCCCCGAGGCGGCCGCCACGTACCGCAAGGCGGTCGACTATTCCGCGGGCAAATTCTCTCCGGCGCTTTTCAACATGGCGAGCGTGTATTTTAGGCTGCGCCAGTACCCGGAATGCGTGGCGGCCTATCACCGTGCGCTGAAACTGGAGCCGGAAAACGTTTCCGGCTGGCTTTACCTCGGCGAAGCCTACGGTAAAACCGGCGACGCGGTCGGCGCGCTGCGCGCCATCGAGAAGGCCTACCAGCTCGACAAGGATGACATAAGCATTGTCTACCAGCTTTCGGAAGCGAACATCGCGCTGAACGATTTCGAGCGCGCCGTGGCCGTAGTCCGCGAAGGTTATGCCGCGCACCCTGACGAAGTGGACTTCTTGGTGTATCTCGGCGATGTCTACCGCCTGAACAAGCAGTTCGAAGAAAGCGCAGCCGCTTACCGCGAGGCGCTGGGCGTGCGCCCTGACGACACGGCGACCATGTATAAGCTGGCGGATGTCCTTGCCGATGACAACAAGCCGTTTGTCGCGATGGACGTGCTCAACAACCTGGTGCAAATCAAGCCTGACTTCAGCGATGCGGCCATATTTCTCGGGAACCTTGCCTACGACGCGAAGTTCTACGACCGCGCCGAATCTGCGTACGAGCTTGCCGCGAAGCAGGGCAATGCGGAATCCGTTTTCGGCTTCAAGAACATGGCCTACGATGCCCATGCCGAAAAGCGTGATGACGAGGCACTACGCCTGCTGCGGATTGCGCAGAAGTATTTCCCCGACGATGTCACCGTGCAGGCCGACATCCTGGAATTCGAGAAAAATTAAAAAGTCCGGCGTTATACCCGCCGGACCCATACTCTTAACGGATGTAAATTAGTCCTTCACGCAGCGTACGCTGATGTGCATTTGAGTGGCGGTATACTCAAAGACCGCTGCATGGTAATCGGAGACTCGGATTAATAAATAAGTCTGGCCGCCATCGCTATAAACCCACACGAAGGCATCTTCGCCGAGGTGCTCGAAATGCTTACTAGAGTCGTAGTCTCCGGCCCCGATCAGGGATAGCCCAAGACTGTTGCTTTCCTCTTCAATAGACCTTTTCCAGCTTTCCGCCGATATCAGCGGCAGGGCCTTATTGCCCGCAAGGCTTAACAGGTTTAACATTTCGGATTCTGACGGAATATGCCAGCCGTCGGGGCATATGCCCTGTATGGGAGCATCGCCTAGGTCGCAACTGGTTTTGTCGCATTTGCTGTCGTTCATTGCCGCATCGCGGCTGTACAGGCGGCCGTAAACATCGCAGAAACGGTCTTCGTCGTTGAAGCAGAAGGATAGCCCTATTGCGTTACCGGCGTAGTTGAGGTTTTCTGCCATCCATGTCTTGTTTCCGATTTTTACGGTCTTGTATGTCTTGCTGTCACGCGAGTCTGTCATGGTGCCGTAAATGATGTTCGAGTTGAACTGCGTGCCGGCTTCCAGGAGGGGTTCGGGTTTCGTGGAACTGCTCGACGAACTGGAACTCGATGAACTGGAACTCGACGAACTGGACGAGGGAAGAACCGCTTCGCCCTCTATGCAGCGGACTGTACCGTAGTATTCGCTCGAAGAATGGTCCCAGACTTCTGCAGAAGATGATACCAGGAGGAAATACTGGTAAGAACTCGGTGTGTAAAGCCACATGACTTCATAGGACTGCATATCCTCGTATCCGTCATAGGAATCCCAGTTTCCGGCTCCCACGAAGGAGAGTCCATAAGAGTCGACACCCGGATTGCTCCAAGCCGCTCTTGCCGATCTCAGTGCCGATGCTGAACTGGCGTAGTTCAACAGGTTCTGTACTTCTTTTTTCGTCGGGATATGCCAGCCATCGGGACAGATGCCCTGTATGGGGCCATCGCCCAAATCACAGCTACTCCCGTATTTACACCTGCTGTCGTTCATCGTCGCATCGCGGCTGTACATGCGGCCGTACAGTTCACAATTGTCGTCACTGTCGTTGTAGCAGTTGGATTTTCCCATGGAGTGGCCTTCATAGTTCAGGTTTTCGGCCATCCATGTGACGCCATCGACTACGACAGTCCTGTAAGTCTTGCCGTCGCGCGGATCCTTCATTGTCCCGTAATCGATGTCCGGGTTGAAGTGCGAATCCTTGGTGTACTGGGTTAGGCTGCTCGAAGAACTGCTGCTCGATGATGAACTGTAACTTGAGGAGTAGCTGCTCGACGACCTGGAACTGGAAGACTGCGAACTGCTTGAATTGCGCGAGCTGCTGGATTCATCTTCGTCGCCG
>CACXXH010000092.1 GCA_902771595.1 Fibrobacter succinogenes
AACGCTCGGCGCCCTCATCGCCATGTACGAACACAAGATCTTCACGCAGGGCGTTATCTGGAACATCAACAGCTACGACCAGTGGGGTGTTGAACTCGGTAAGCAGCTCGCCAAGAAAATCCTCCCGGAACTTGCCAAGGCCGATGCCGAACTCAACCACGACAGCTCCACCAACGGGCTGATCAAGTGGTTCAAGGCTCACCAGGCTTAATTTCTAGTGCGTCCGCAAGGACACGATAGAAAAAAAAATTAAGAACCGCGGCTTTCAAGAGTCGCGGTTTTTTGTATAAAATCACCCAAATACGGTGTTAGAATCCCAGGCGGCAATCCCTATTTCAGCGTGTGGAGCAGGGAATCGATGCGGGCGGTCATCTTGACTGCGCCGGTATACGCAAGGTGGTCCTTGTCGTTGCACACATCGCCCAAGAAGTCGTGATTGCCCATCTTGTTCTCGTCCATGAAGATGAAGTTCGGGTGTTTCTTGCTCAGGTCGGCAATACCCTGCAACAGCCCGGGAGCTTCGCTGCGGCGCGGGCCATAGCGCCCGAACGAGCCCGTCTTTTGGAAATTCGGGTTCTGCGGGAACACGATACCGATAACGTAAATGCCGTTGCTTTCGGCCAGTTCGATAATTTCCTCAAGGTGCGCGAAGGCCTCATAGTAACTGTCCGAGGCGAAATCCATCCACGTGCTGTCGTATTCCACGACGGGCAGGTCTTCCCAAGATTTCGGATTGAAACGCACATAGCCCATCTCGTCACGGAAATAGCCCGCGTAGAAATCGGACCCGAAGGAGGACTGCACCACCTCGGCCAATCCCTCGGGTACACTATCCTGCCAGAAGTTATGGTTTGCGTCGTAAACATAGCCCGGATACATCTTGTATTCGTTGTAGAAGAAGTTATAGTCGCTCCGCTCGCTATGGTACCACAAATCGATATCCAGCGACACGATGAGGTACTTGAGGTTCTTCACGTGCGGCAGCACGTAGTTTTCGAACAGGTACTTGGAAACGTAGACCATGTTGGGCACGTTCGCCATGTTTATGACAAAGAAATCTTCGCTGAACAGAGCCGGGACGAGACCCATGAGCGGTCTGGACGACCCGAGTATCACGACATTCGCGGTATCCTTGTACGTCCAGAGGAGTTCCAGCTTATAGCGCAACATGTAAGGAGGCTCGCCCGCACCGATTGAGCAGTACACGCCCGCGCTGTCGAGGTCCAGATCCGTCTGGATGGCGTCACCCGCTTCTTGAGTCCAGAGGGCGGGATGCCACATATCTTCACCTTCCACGAGTTCAATCATGCTCGAATCGCTTACATCCACCAGCACCACCCAGCCGTGCCTGCCTTCCGGATTCGCGATAGAGGTCACCACGTATTTTTCGCCAGGACGCCTCGTGGCGTCGTGAGCCCATTCCGTATGGTCAAACGAGAAGCCCGCGGGGGCCCCGATGGATTCAATCAACTTGCCCGTACTGTCGGCGATGAGCAGGCGTTCGTGCGTTCCGTAATCCTGCCCGACGAATTCGCGGCCCGTCTTCCCGCCAAAATCAAGGAATAGCGTGCGTTTGCTGCCATCGCGCGCGAGGCTTGCGTTGCAGGCCTGTTCGCCCTCATACCAAACCTCATCACGCACGGCTCCCGAACTGTCCTCAATGCGGGCGCGCAGTTTCGACGCTCCCGTAACAGCCAGCCTGTTATCGTCGCTCACGCCCCCATGGTATGCACCTTCGAAAAGTTTCTGCGGTACGCCAAACGAGCCTCTCGAAAACGGCACCTGCCAGGTGGTCTGCGACCGGAACGAGGCATCGTCCTTGTTGTTCGCCGCCGATGTCACGAAGACGATGACGGTATCGCCCGAATCGAGCACACGCCAGCGCGGTATCGCGGCACCATCCACATTGAGCTTCGTGAAATAGCTCCAGATGGCATCCAGACTGCGTACATACACATGCGATTTGCCGTCTACGCCCTCGATGCCCGTACAGAAAGCGACCAGCTTGCCATTGGGAGAGATATCCGGATGGTACACGTCGAACGTGTCGACGATTTCTTCGACGCGCGGGACTCCGCTGGAATAGTCGATATACGCGAGATTCCCCGTCAAATCGTTCCTGAAGGCGAGCTTTACGTTGTACGAGCCCGTCTTCCCGCGAAGTTTCGCGGAATTGGATACGACGACAAACCGGCTATTGCCCGCATATCCCTTGTCATTCATCCATACGGCACGGGGGATGGCGCCCATGGCAAGGCGGAATCCGACATATTCAGCATGGGTAGAAGATGTCACGGTGTACACGTCGCCGCGGGAATACCGCAGCATTCCGGAAGCGGGCGTGCGGAAAGAACCGCCCTTCACGATGCGCTTTCCCTGGTGGCCGCCATCGGGTGCGCCCGCAAAATTCATGAGGGTCGTATCCCGCAAGTTGGCATACCAGTCGTTCACCCATTCCATCACGTTGCCCGCCATGTCGCAGATGGCATCGCCCTGCTGCGCCGAACAAACCTCATGGGGTTTGTCTTCGGAATTTTCCGCATTCCACGAATGTTGCACATCCCAATGCCAGCGGGAAACATACATCCATTCCGCTTCCGTGGGCAAGCGCGCCCCCGCCGACTGCGGATCGAACGCGTACCCTTCCAAGAAAGTGCAATGTCCCAGGTTATCCTTCGTCACGGCCGTGTACCTGTAGGCGGTATCGAGATCAAGCGTCTTGCTCTTCTCGTTCGCGAAAAGCACCGCATCGTAGAAAGTCACGTCGGTCACGGGCAGGGAATCGCTTTCGCATTCGGGCACGAACCCGCGGCCATCCATCACGGACTTGTATTCACCGCAGGTGACTTCGTTTTTAGAAAACCAAAAATTGTAATCGAACAGCACAAGCATCTGCGGGCGTTCGCCGGCAGGAGCGCTCAACACGTTGGCCCCGAGATACACGGAATCATCAGCCGAACCAATCAGTTTAAATCCGTCCGTTACCGAGGGCTCCTCGGGAGTCTCCACAATCGGGGATGACGGCGAGTCCGGTTTTTTGTCCGTACATGCCACAACGACCATAGCGACGGCTACGGCGACAAACAGGGGAACCCTACATAAACGAATCAAACTTTTTTTGGAGCTCTCAAAAAACATTGATAATTTCACCCCTCCCGATTCACAATCCCTTTTGCAAATATATATTTTTTTCATCATGTCCACCGAACCTATCGAATCGCTCATCAAGAAACTTTCCCCGCTCATGGAGGAAGAATCCGAAATATTCCGCGAACTCGCGGTCTTTTTCGGCAGAGCCTCGAAAATCCAGACGGACAGAAGCGAGCTTTCGAAATTCCTGGGCCGCAAAAGGCTCTACCAGGTTCTGCGCTTTACAGGAAAGAGTTTCAAGGACTGCGTGTACCAACTCGTGGACGACCATCCCGAATCGATGGAAGCGCTCGGCATGCTGCGCTACTACACCTCGCCCAAGAAAAAAATCGACTGGGAACAGATCGAGCATGCCGAAATAGCCCTGGGCAAGGAACTCACCACGAACGCCTACGGATGGATGCCCGACGCATGGACGGCATTCGAAGGCGAATCGGACGAAGAAGGCAACCCGCACGAGTTGGTGGCCATTCTCGCATTCGATTACGGCGATTAACCAGCCTTACGTCATGCCGATGGGTGACGAACGGGGTTACGGTTTGACAAATTCAAACAAAGTAATTCCCGGCAATTTGCCTTTTCGGCTATTCAGGTAATCACTCAAGGCCATGTCCACGACCTGCTTGCGCTGCGATGACGCATGGCGGAGCCGCGGGGCTTCCCCGGGTTTGAACACGATAAACCCGGTATGGCTTGCATCGTATTTTTCGGCCTTCGAGATAAAGGCGACGCCGAGCACCTTCAGGGTATCGGACCGCGTCTCGGCGGCCCAACTGCGGGCCTTTTCATAAGGCAGGTAGCGGATTTGCACCTTCGGGTCGTCAGCCGGCTTGCCGTCAACCAGGTACTTCATTTTCTTCGCCTTGAAGAACTCCTTCTTGGCGATGGTGCGTTCCATCAGCGTATCGCCTTGCACCGGCATAATGCGGGCGAACTTCCCTTCGCCCACCCAGTCGACAATCATGTAGTGCTTACGCGTACGGTAGCCGATTTTTCCGCCCACATAGCGGATGCGCTGCAGCACGTTGAACAGGGAATCTTCGCTAGTCGCATTCGCCATCGCGAGCACGTGTTCCACGTAGGTGACGCAATCGACCGAATCCAGATACACCATCGGTTTCGACTCCACGGCGTCGATATGGCCCTCGCCCATCTTGCCGAGACCATACGGCGTTTTCATGAGCCTCCTGGAGAAATATTCCAGGCGATCATCAAAATCCTTCAGACCCATGCCTTCGCGCCACATGTCCTTCATGCGGAGCAGCGAAGGATACCCGTTGTTCGCCCATTCCACAAGCGCGATCCACACGGAATCCATCGTGTTCTTGCAATCGGCATCCTTGTTTTTGCCGGTCTGGTTCAGGTACATGGCAACGGAAAGCGTGTCGCCCGCCATCGTGAAGATGTAACCTGCAAGCCCGTGGACTTCGGCGATGTAGCCCGTCTTGAAGCGCGTAAACCAGGGATACAAAAGCGTCTGCATGCGCTTGCTGCCCGAACCGATCCGCGGGCTCGCAAAAGAATTGACGTAGTATTCGCCCTTCGGGTGGCGCGCCATCTTGGCAAGCATCTTCGTTTCGACGGAAGGCTTGAGCTTGTTTTTCGCGGCCAGCCCGCAACCGTCGAACACTTCGAACCCGCTGGAATCAAGCCCCATATCGGCAAGGAACCTGCGTTCGAGTTTCTTGCCGTTTTCCACGCTCCCGACGCCATACATGTAGGCGGCAGCATTGCGGAAGAGCGTCTCGGCATGCAAATTCTGGCTTCTCTGGTTGATTTCGTCCATCACGCTCAGCAGAGGCGCCGACGAGAAGGTAAAGGTTTTCCTTTTCACGGGGCCCGCGGGAACGGGAGCCTCGTACAGCACCAGCCCGCGATCGCGGAAGGCGCGCAAAAGAGCCGCACGAAAATACCCGATGGCCTTGCGCACGGGTATCACGAACTGCGTCGAATCGGATTCGATATCGAATTCGCCCTCGATGGTCACCACCGGCTCGTTCGGGTCCAGCGCACGGTTCCACTTGAGCTTCTGCTTGCGTCCGCGCTTGTTGCGGGGCGCCGTCTTCGTTATCAACTTGTTCACGACCTTGACATACCCCACGTCGGGCACGACCGTCACGCGGACCGGATCGCCCTCGGCATCACCCGGCTTGATGCGGATTACCGTGCAGTTGTCGTTGAACTGCAGGGGCGTCACCTCGGCACCGTAATAGTAGTCGAAAAAGTCACTGCGCCAAAATTCGGGTTTCCAGGGCGGAGTAAAGAACGACGTGTCGAGCACCACGCGGCCGCGGATGGTATCGATGCCGAGCGACTTGATGGAATCGGCCATCGCGTGGAGAACGAGCATAGGGTCAGTGTAATAGCGTGCCGAAATATTCGGGTCGCCTTCGCCGCGCACGTTCACTTCGCCGGTAAAAACATTGCGCTGCTTGTTGCCTATCAGCCTAAGCTTTGTCTGCGGGGCATAATCGAGCGGCAAAAAATGCAGCGCGGTCGCCGTCGAAAGCGTCTTCATCGTGCTCGCGGGCGTAAAATATTCGTCGGCATTCACGTTCAAGAGTTCCGCGCCCGTGCTCACCGAACGGACGGAAAGCCCGAATTTCACTTCGGGAATCACGGAATCGATGTAGGCCTGATACGGTGCGAAATCGAACCCCGCAAAGAGCGGCGCAATCGCAAGCAGGAGAACAACAACCAACCTATTCAAGAACCCCAAACCCAACCACTCACTTTTTGCGACGAACCAAGCAAACAATCAAGCAAACAAAAGCAGCGATTACAACAAGGCTAATGAGAACAAAAGCGACAACAATGATTATGTCAACCACACGCCACATGGGGTACAGAGAAGTCGGATGTTCGAATTTCAAGTCATCGGGCAAGACTTCCGGAATATCCGCAAGCAGGGCGTTTTCAACCATTTTCAATGCAGCTGCCTCGTCGAGCGAATCATCGCGACGCAAAACCTTGTTTACATCCTTATGGGCTTGCACCAGGAGCTTTGCGACTTCGCGCCCGCGAATATCCTCGTTTTCGTTCAAGGACAGCGCCGTCCCGATATCGTTCGTTAGTTTATTTAAAATACATTCAATTTCACCCCATTCGGGGATATTCGGGAAACTCTTGCCAATTTCGAGACTCTGGATGACCTGCGAGTAGCGGCGGTCCTGGTTCCAGATGCTGATGAGCCCACGGTCCGAAGGCAGGAACCCAACCGCACGGCAGAAGCCGTCGATATTGTCGGAACGCAACAGGTAAGAAAGCAACATTTCCGCTGCAGCGTACCGCACTGAATCGCCATGCTTGGGCAAGGCCAGGTGGCTTCCGCCCACGAACGTGTAATGCGCACGCGGACCTTCGGGAGACGGCAAAATCATGATGCCGTCATCGGCGATAGCGCTCGAGCGCAGCCCGCCGACATCTTCGGGATAGTCCAGCTGGCGCACAAGTTCCGACGAGCCGTAATGGATGAGGACTTCGGAGTTCACGAACCGCGCCGCGTTCTGCGCTGAATTTTCAGAAAGGCTCAAGGGGGCAAGTTCATTGTCGCCCAGAATCTTCACGAACACGGAAATGCCAGCAAGCGTCAGGGAATCCAGCAGGCCGCTCCTGCAGGAACCTTCTTCACAATCCAGGAATTCGCCGCCGTAACTCCACACGAACGGAGCCATCTGCTGCGGCCCAGTCCAGTCGTCCTTGCCGGGCAGCGCGAACGCTGCGACGCGCTTCATCTCGGAGTTCTTCAATTCCCCGCGGTTGATGGCGCGGAGCGATCCGAGGAACCTCGAGAAGTCGCTAATATCGCTGTCCTGAATGTCGAGCGAATGCCAGAGCCACTCGTTCGCGAAAAAGACGCGCACGTCCAGGAACCACGGGAAGGAATACACGTCGGGACTGCCGACCATGCGGCTCGCCTTGAACAGTTCGGGATAGAACCTCGAAGAATCAATTTGGGCAAGGAGCGTGTCGAGCACGCGGAGCTTGCCGGTCGAAGCAAAATGCGGGACCCACGTAGAACCCAGCTGCAACACGTCCGGGAAATCAGCTACGGAATCCGGATTGGCGAGAGCCTCGGAAATGGCGGCGTAGGCGTTGGCCCAGTTCAGCACGCGCACCTCGACCGGGATGCCCGTATCGCGCCGGAACTTTTTCACCAACTTGTGCACGGCCTTCTGCGAGCCGACACCGTTGTCCATGACCCAAAGATAAAGCGGGCCGGACCAGGGGGCACTTTGCAAAACAGGTTCCGCATTGGCAGGCGTCGCGACAGCGGTGATTGCGATTGAAGCAGCGGCAATCAACGAGGCCAGCAGGCCACGCGCAGGGTGCCACGCATACTTTTTCAACAGCTTCTTCATTTTGCGAGCTTCTTGAAGTCCTCAAAAAAGTTCGGATATGTCTTGTTCACACACGCGGGATCCAAAATCTTGATAGGCACGCCACCGAGCGCGACGAGACTGAAGCACATCGCCATGCGGTGGTCGTTGTAGGTTTCAATTGTCGCGCTCTGCAATACTTCGGGAGGCGTCACCGTAATGCTGTCCATCGTTTCGCGCACAGTCGCGCCCACCTTGCGCAGTTCCGCAGCCATCGCCGCGATGCGGTCGGTCTCCTTCACGCGCCAGCTCGCGATACCGGTAATCGTCATCGGGGCATCCGCAAACAGCGCAAGTACCGCGACCGTCATGGCGGCATCGGGAATCTCGATGGCGTTGAATTCACCGAGGCTCTTGAGCTTGCCCTTCGGGCCTTCGCATTCGATAAACTCGTCACCCCACGTAATCTTCGCGCCCATGCGTTCCAGCACCTTCGCGAATTGCGCATCGCCTTGAGTGCTGCACTTGCCCACGCCGACGACCTTCACCTTGCCACCGGCAATGGCCGCTGCGGCAAGCGGATAACTCGCCGAACTCGCGTCGCCCTCTACGAAGAAATCGCCAGGAGAGGTGTACTCTCCATGCGGCACGTCGAACCGGTACGGCTGGGCCGCAGGCCACGAGACCTCAACACCGAAGCGCTTCATCACGGCAAGCGTAAGCCTTATGTACGGCTCGGAAATCAGTTCTCCGTCCACGTGGATTTTCAGCGGTGCCTTGCAGTACGGAGCGCAAACCAAAAGCGCCGTAAGGTACTGGCTCGAGATGTTCCCGCGCACATGCACCTCGCCACCTTCGAGCCCGGAGGCATCGATACGGAGCGGCGGGTAGCCCTCGGTCTCGAGGTATTCAATCTTCGCGCCAAGCGTACGCAACGCATCCACGAGGTCGCGTATCGGGCGTTCCGACATGCGTTCTTCGCCCGTAAGCGCAAACTGGCCCTTCCCGAGCGAAAGCGCGGCCGTGAGCGAACGCATCGCCGTACCCGCGTTGCCGAGGAACAGGTCCACAGCGCCGTCCACCGATATGGGCTTGCCGCTGCCTTCCACTACAGCCTCGGAGAAGTCTTCCGAAAAATCGATATGAACGCCGAGTTTCTGCAAGGCCTCGCCCATGTAGCGCGTATCGTCGCTCTTGAGCAGGTTGTGCAGGCGGGTCCGGCCCTTCGCGAGGGCGGCAATCAAAAAGGCTCTGTTGGTAATACTCTTGGAACCCGGGAGGCGAACCTCCCCTTCAAACGAAGTAAAAACCGGTAACTGTATAAAAGACGGGCGGAACTGAAAATCTTCCATAATTCAAAATTATAAATTATTGAAAAGGCGGCGCACGGAGCGCCGCAAAATCCGCTTAAATTCGACGACAACCGCAAAACGGCAGGTAGACCATGGAACAAGAAATCACGACAAAGGAATTCGAGGTGCGCTTCTCGGACTGCGACCACCACAGCCGCCTAAAACTTTCGAACCTTTTCCTGTTCATGGAAGAGACGGCCATCGCCGACGCCGAGAAAAACGGATTCGGCCTCTGGAAGATGATGCAGGCCGGCTACACCACCGTCATCACGCGCCTCAAGATTCGCATTTTGCACACGCCCGTCTGGGGCGAAAAAATCCAGGTATCCACCTGGGCCAAGGATATCATCAAGGACAAGGTCGTACTGAAGGACTATTCCATCGTCGATTCACAGGGGCACTCTATCGCCCAGGCGACTTCGAGCTGGCTCCTGGTGAACATCAAGACCGGCAGGTCCGAGAACCCCGCCGATTGTCCGTTCCCCATCCCGCTGTTCCCCGGCAAGAACGCGCTGCCCGAAATGATGGACATTCTCGACCCGCAGATCGAACCGAGGGTGGTATGCACGGAAACGGCCAAGTACAGCGACCTCGACATGAACAGGCACGTGAACCACTGCCGCTACGTGGACTGGGTCATGGACGCCCTCGACGCCGAAGAACTCAAGAGCCGCCGCATCCGTTCCATACAAATGAATTATCTTTCGCAGGTCCCGCTCGGGGGCAAGGTGAGCATCGTACGCTTCAAGAACACGAACCACCACGCCTACATTTTCGGGATGAACGAAGTGGGCATGCAACGCGACCCGAACGATGCGGAATGCCATTTCCAGGCCCGCATCGGGTTTGCAGACTAAATCAAGCCAAGGGCTTGGGCGCGGGATTAGACGCGCGGGCTTTTTGTGCGGGCGAGGCCTTTTGTGCGGGCGAGGCCTTTTGTGCGGGCGAGGCCTTTCGCGCAGGCGATTTGGGGCACTTTGCAGCACGCGGGCAGACCAAATGCCACTTGTTCGCGGGTTTAGTCTGCCGATTATTAGTTTGTATTCAATAAATCGCCCCATTTTTCACGCCCCCAGCAGACCAAACGCCCACCAACATCTGATTTAGTCTGCCGCAAAGCACCTCCGCAAGCATTCTTCCTCCGATTTTTGCATTTTTCAGCAGACCATTTTCCACCGCACATGTGATTTGGTCTGCCGAAACCACAAAAAAGAGCTAAAAGCACCAGTCCGAGCCACATCGGCGACCGCATCCCATTTGAACTAAAAAAAAACGCGACAACCGCCCGCTACGGTCGAACCACGCCCAAAT
>CACXXH010000093.1:0-8163 GCA_902771595.1 Fibrobacter succinogenes
ACGACGTACGGGATGTAGCGCTTGTTCTGGACCGGGTCGATGTATTCCTGCTTGACCTTGGATTCGTTCTGGTGCTGCGTCAAGTCGTAGTTCGTACGGCTGGCGATACCCCAGAGTTCACCCCAACCGAACGGGAATTCGTATTCGACGTCGGTGGTACCGTTGGAGTAGTGAGAAAGTTCTTCCTTGGCATGTTCGCGGAGGCGGAGCTTTTCCTTGTTCACGCCGAGATCGTTCACGAGCCAGTCGAAGCAGTACTTGCGCCAGAAGTTGTACCAGTCAAGTTCGGTGCCCGGTTCGCAGAAGAATTCGAGTTCCATCTGTTCGAATTCGCGGGTACGGAAGATGAAGTTACCCGGAGTGATTTCGTTACGGAAAGACTTACCGATCTGACCGACGCCGAACGGAATGCGCGGGCGGACGTTATCGACAATGTTCTTGAAATCAACGAAGATACCCTGGGCCGTTTCCGGACGCAGATAAACCTTGTTGCCTTCGCCTTCGATCACGCCGATTTCGGTCTGGAACATCAGGTTGAATGCGCGGGGCTTGGTCCAGTCGGTCTTGCCGCAGGTCGGGCATTCAATCTTGTTGTCCATCATCATCTGGTGGACTTCGTCAAAGTTCTTGCCGGCGCAGCAGCCTTCGCCGAGCTTGTCTTCCAAAAGTTGGTCGGCACGGAAACGTTCGTGGCAAGCGAGGCAGTCGACCAGCGGGTCGGAGAAGTTGCCCACGTGGCCAGAGGCCTTCCAAACGCGGGGGTTCAAGAGAATAGAGCTATCGAGACCGAGCACGTCCTGGCGGCTCGTAACAAACTTCTTCCACCAGAGGTTCTTGATGTTGCGCTTCAGTTCCACGCCATACGGACCGTAGTCCCAAGTGTTGGCGAGGCCGTCGTAAATTTCGGAGCCGGGGAAAATGAAACCGCGGCGCTTGCAGAGGGAGATGATGTCCTTGAGGGCATCCTGAACTTTCTTTGCCATTTTATATCCTTTATCGGCAGGCTCTTTGGCGTGCCGGACTAGGAACCTACCTGGATGATAGGCCCTGACGGGGGCAAATTTAGCAATTTTAATTGATTTTTGCTATATTTGGGCTCACTATGAGCTTAAAATTTGATACTCCCATTACCGAAGTTCCGCTGTTCCACCAGGGTAAAGTACGCGACATGTACGACCTGGGCGACAGCTTCCTGATGGTCGCCAGCGACCGTCTTTCCGCTTTTGACGTGGTGCTCCCCACCCCGATCCCTGGTAAGGGCAAAATCCTCAACCAGCTTTCGCTGTTCTGGTTCAAGCACCTCGGCATGAAGAACCACCTCATCACCGCCGACGTGAACGAATACCCGGCTGTGCTCAAGAAGCACGCCGACTACCTCCGCGGTCGCTCCATGATCGTGAAGAAGGCCCACCGCCATTCCGTGGAATGCATCGTGCGCGGCTACATCGTGGGTTCCGGCTGGAAGGACTACCAGAAGACCGGCAAGATCTGCGGTCACGTTCTCCCCGAAGGCCTGCAGCTCTGCCAGAAGCTCGAAAAGCCGCTCTACACGCCGAGCACCAAGCCCGACGTTGGCCACGACGAGAACATCAGCTTCGAACAGACTTTCGATATCGTTGGCGAAAAGGTCGCAACGACGCTCCGTGACATGTCCCTCGACATCTACACGAAGGCTCGCGACTACGCCGCCTCCAAGGGCATCATCCTCGCCGACACCAAGTTCGAATTCGGTGAAATCGACGGCGAAACCATCCTGATCGACGAAGTGCTTACGCCGGATTCCAGCCGCTACTGGCCGGCAGACAAGTACCAGGTGGGCAAGAACCAGGAAAGCTTCGACAAGCAGTACGTCCGCGACTGGCTCGAAACTCTCGACTGGGGCAAGACCTACCCGGGTCCGGAAATTCCGCCCGAAGTCGTGAAGAACACGCTCGCCAAGTACGAAGAAATCTTCGTGCGCCTCACCGGCAAGCAACCGGAATTGTAAGCGTTTCACACGAACGCTCTCTGTGAGCGACAAGCGCCTGGTATTAACTAGGCGCGGTCGCGAGAGCGAGGGCCAGCCCTAAACTTGTTGTTTAGCTTCTAGCCCGAGCGGTCGCTATTTGGTCGTCGGCTCCAGGGCCTGCGGCCTTTTTAAACAAAAGAACTTTCATCCGAAGGATAAGAAAATGAAATCTGTACCTATCACGCTGCTCACCGGTTACCTCGGAGCCGGAAAGACGACCCTCCTGAACTTTGTGCTCAACAACCAGCAGGGTTACCACGTCGCCGTCATCGTGAACGACATCGGCGAAGTGAACATCGACCAGACGCTCATCGAGAAGGGCGGGAACATCACGAAGGAAGACTCCGGCAAGGTCGTCCCGCTTTCGAACGGGTGCATCTGCTGCTCCCTCAAGACCGACCTCCTGGAACAGATTGCCGAACTCCTCGAGATGAACAAGTTCGACTACATCCTCATCGAGGCTAGCGGTATCTGCGAACCCGTACCTATCGCACAGACTATCTGCGTTGCAGGGCAGCAACTGCGCAGCCGTGACGGACGCTCCCTCGCCTGCCACCTCGACAACATCGTCTCCGTGGTGGACGTGGCCCGCCTCGCCGACGAATTCGCGGGCGGCCAGAAGCTCCTTTCGAACGACCTCGAAGAAGAGGACATCGCAAACCTCCTTATCCAGCAGATCGAGTTCTGCAACACCATCATCATGAACAAGGTCGATTCCATCAGCAAGAACGACCTCGAACACGTGAAGGCCGTGGTGCGCGCGCTCCAGCCCGAAGCCAAGATGATCGAGACGAACTACGGCAAGGTCGAGATGAAGGATATCCTCGACACCAAGCAGTTCGACTTCGAAAAGGTCGGCAGTTCCGCCGCCTGGGCCAAGGAACTCATGAAGGAGACGAAGCCCGAAGACGAAGATGATGACGACGATCATGACGAACACGAGCATCACCATCATCACGACGACGATGACCATGACGAGCATGAACATCACCACCATCATGACGATGATGATGACCACCCCGAAACAAGTTCGGGGCAGGCTGAGGACCATAGCCACTGCGACCATGAGCACGGCGTGTGCCACTGTGGCCACCACCACGACAAGGACCATCCGCATGGCGACGAGTACGGCATAAGCACCTTCGTGTACGAACGCCGCCGCCCGCTCATCCGCGATCGCTTCGAAGACCTCCTGGACAACTACCCCACGAGCATCATCCGTACCAAGGGACTCGTCTGGTTCGAAGACGAACGCAACAACAGCTACCTGTTCGAACAGGCCGGCAAGCAGGCGTCCGCACAGAATTTCGGGCCCTGGTTCGCCAGCGAAAGCGAAGAGGAACAGAAACGCATCCTGCGCGAAAATCCGGACCTGCTGAAGGTATGGGACGAAAAGTACGGAGACCGTATCATCCGCCTCGTATTCATCGGCCAGCACATGGACAAGAAGAAGATTATCGCCGCGATGGACAACTGCCTCGGGGAATGATAAAAAGGGGGATCGCTACATGCGCGCCATCTGGAAAAAAATTCATACCAAGACCTTCCTCGCAAGGTTTGTCGTAGTCGCAATTGTCGGCACGGTCCTTGCCATCGGGGGGTGCGCCATGGCGCGCAAGCTTTCCGCCGCAGACATCCTGTCCAAGACAAAAGTCGAATTCCACGAACTGACGCTCGATTCGGTCTCGGTCAATCCCGATATCATGAAACAGCTGGGCGGTGCGATTGTCGGAGGGCTTTTGCCGAATCCGAACGTCGTCGCCTTCGTGCAGAATATCGCCAAGGGAATCATCCAGATCGACGTCGGCAACGCGTACCTCGGGATTGTCCTGGACGTCACGAACGCCACACAGGATACGCTCTGGCTTCGGGATTTTTCCGCGAACGTGAACCTCGATTCGCTCATGGAACTTCCGCTGCAGCTAAAAGATTCCACACGCCTTGCGCCCGGTATAAACAAGGTGCAGCTTTCCACCAGTTTCCCGATCGACAACAGGATTTTCAAGCTCAAGGAGATTACCGGCCTGAACGCCAAGGGGATTCTCGTCGTCGCGCTCGAGCAGGAGGGCGAATCAGTCCCGTTCGACTTCAATATCCGACACAACATCCCGCACGAAGAACTCGTCGCACTCGAAGATAGCCTGCGGCAGTCCGTACTGAATAGCATCTTGAGCGATTGGGTCGGAGCGATACAATTCTAGAGGAGAGAATATGAATAGAAACTTTGTACCGAGCAACCTGAATCCTGACGACAGCCGCGCCGTCGCCGACTTATACAGCACCCTTTTGCAGCGCGAAATCCCCGTCGATTCCGCAAAGCTCCGCCAGTGGATTCTGGACTGGAGCGAACTCGAATCCGTGCTGGGCGAAGTCAGCTGCCGCCGCTACGTGGCCATGACCTGCAATACCGCCGACGCGGATGCGGCCAAGGCCTACGAGGATTTCGTCGAGAACATCCAGCCCATCATGAACGAGTACGACGACAAGCTCAACAAGAAGCTCGTGGCGCACCCGGCAAAAGATGCGCTCAAGGACGAATTCGGCGAATGGTTCAAGAGCGTACAAGTTTCGCTGGACCTGTTCTCCCCCGAAAACATCCCGCTCGAAACGGAAGAAAACAAGGAAATCCAGGCATACCAGAAAATTACCGGAGGCATGAGCGTCGAATTCGAAGGCGAAACGAAGACGATGCAGCAGATGGCCGCCTACATGGAACGCACGGACCGCGAGCTCCGCGAACGCGCATGGCGCACGATGTGGGAACGCCGCCTCCAGGACAAGGAAGCGCTCGACAAATCCTTCGACAACCTTTTCTCCATCCGCAAGAAGATTGCGAAGAACGCGCACTGCAAGGACTTTATCGACTACATCTTCCTCGCGAAGCACCGCTTTGACTACACGCCCGCCGACTGCGAGGCCTTCCACGAAAGCATCGAGAAGCTCGTCCTCCCGATGCAGAAGGAGATGTACAAGAAGCGTGCACAGAAAATGGGACTCGATAAACTGCGTCCGTGGGACTTGAGCGTAGACCCGCAGAACCGCGCGCCGCTCAAGCCGTACAGCACGGGCGACGAACTCATCGAGAAGGTGGACCAGATTTTCGAGAGCATCCACACGCAGGCAGGCAAGTGGGCCCGCGAGATGCAGGCGAAAAAACTCATCGACCCGGATTCCAGGCTCGGCAAGGCACCCGGCGGATACCAGATCGGTTTCGACGAGAGCCGCCTCCCCTTCATCTTCATGAATTCCGCCTGCACGGACCGCGATATTTACACGCTCCTGCACGAATCGGGCCATTCGTTCCACCAGTTCGCGCTTGCCGACCAGCCGATTTTCCCGTACCGCGACGTAGCGGCGGAATTTGCCGAAGTGGCGAGCATGAGCATGGAACTCATCGGCATGTCGAACCTGAAGCCGTTCTATGGCAACGACAGCGAAGCAATCGCCCGCAGCATCGCAGGCGAACTCGAAGATGTCGTCTGGCTCTTCCCGTGGGTAGCAAGCGTCGACAGCTTCCAGCACAGGCTCTACAACTTCCCCACCCATACGGCGGAAGACCGCAGCGACATCTGGGACGAAATCATGGACCGCTACGACGCCGGAGTGGATTACAGCGGGCTCGAAGCCGTGCGCCGCAACCTCTGGCAGAAGCAGCTCCACATCTTCGAATGCCCGTTCTACTACATCGAGTACGGAATCGCCCAGATCGGGGCCCTGCAGGTGTGGGCGAACTTCAAGAAAGACCCGAAAAAGGCCATCGACGACCTGTTCAAGGCCGAAAGTCTCGGGAGCAGCCGCCCCGTCAGGGAACTTTTTGCCGCCGCGAACATCAAGTTCGACTTCAAACCGCAGACTCTTGAACCCCTGATGCAGGTCGTTTGGGACGAAATCAGCAAGATGTAGCCCCCAATGCAAGGCAAAACCTAATTTTTTTGAAAAAAATGCTTAAAAAAGGCCAAAATCGGTTGACAGACAAACTGAAAATTGATATATTTGGCCTCACATCCTGGAGGGATGGCCGAGTGGTTGAAGGCGCACGCTTGGAAAGCGTGTTTACTTTACGGTAACGAGGGTTCGAATCCCTCTCCCTCTTCTAAAATTTTTCGGAGGTACCCCGATGTCCGACCAGAGAGTCTATCTTGACGATATCTATGCTAGCAAGGAATGTCAAGGCTCTGTCTTCCGTGCCGTTGTTATGATGGCCCACGAAGCACGCTTCCTCAATAACCAGGCCGGTCAGGGTTACATCCAGCTCAACAAGAAGCCCACCACCATCGCCATGTACAAGTTCAAGGAAGGCAAGCTTTCCATGAGCGAAAAGGCGAACAACGACGTGACCGACGAGGCCATTGCAGCATCGGATGTCGCAGATGTCGCTTCTGCCGAGAACGTGGCTGAAAACGCAGCCGCTGCAGATGCCGCCTTCGGTGTGTAATCGCTAGAAACAATTTAAGAGAAACAATTTAAGAAGCCCCGGTCAATGACCGGGGTTTTCTGTTATCTGCGGCGAGTCTCCCCAGCTGCCATGCTGACGTAGGTCAGCATCAGAAATAAACCTTCCGACCCTGCCGTCATCCTGACGAAGGTCAGGATCTGATATATATATTCCGACCCTGAGCGTCCTCAGGGTGACACTCAGGATGACCAAGCCTCAGGGTGACCCGCGGGAATCCCTCTATTTCCCGAAAAGAACCGTATGCGTATTGCGGTTGCGGCCGAGCACCTGCCTGCCGATGTTCCGGCCCTTGAGGTCGAAGGTGCGCTTCGGCATGCCATCCACCCGTAAATCGCGCGCATCGAGGCCCCGCCTTATTGCGATTGTCGAAGTATCGGTCACGCTCGTGTCCGAGGTATCCTTCGGGGTAACCGAGGTATCCTGCTTCGAGGTATCGGACGCCAAGACGGCCTCCTCGATTTTCCACATGAAGGACTCGTCGCGATCCACCTTGCGGTTCTGCTGCACCTGCTTGCCCACCGCCTGCAGGTAGAGCCCGCTCTTGGCATTCTTGAACAGGAACGTGTTCGGCATGTTCGCCGGCGCCTCGAAGGAGTATTTCTGGTGCGCGCCGCCGTTATAGCCGTAAGTCGATGCGACAATACCCGCCGCCGTTGATTCGTTCGGGATATCCACTACGCGACTTCCCAGCTGGAACCGGTAAGTGACATTATTGTCGCCCATCGAGAAAATCTTCACGAAGGTCGCGGTGTCGCCGCAATCCATGAGTTCAAGCGCGTTCGACGAAGTAATGCCCATGCACTTGCCTTCGGAAACGGATTTGACCCTCCCCTGCTTGTAGAACGCTTCCTTAAACAGCTGCTGGTAGATAAATTCGACCAGTTGCACATGGATAATCAAATCCTTCTCGGATTTCACTTCACTGGCTTGGTTCAGGCCATAAGGCCAGATATGCTGGTTGTCGCAATGAAGTTCGTCGCTCTGCTTGCCGCTCAGTTCGCGAAGCTTGGCTTGGACCTTGTCGTTCTGGAAAACCTTGATATCCGTAGGGCATGCGGCCCAATATTCCGAAGTCGTGCCGATACCAAGCGTATGAGCCATCTCGTGCATGGCAGTCGGAACCACCATGTAGGATCGGTTTTCACCAAACCGGAGGTCGCCGTTGCTGCTTGCCTCCGCCGTCGGCACGCCCGGTGCATAATACACATTGATAAACTTGGAAAGGTTCGAGTAGGTGTTGTAGAGCTTGACCGCCGAATCCATGACCGTCGTGATGCGCTTGTAGGCGTCCTGCTCGTCGGCAGTAGGGTTCGCGGACTTGTGAAGCGTGTAGGTGACCTCGGCATGCGAAAAAACTGCCGCAAGGGCAATGGCCGATACCGCTAGCAGGCTTCTCTTGAAAAGCATAGATACTCCTTAAAACCAGACACCTATACTAATATACATTCCTCCAGCAAGGCGCGCAAGTAAAAACAAGAAAAACGGACAGGCACGCGCGGAACGGCGACGAAATTGGTGGACAAAACAGGGTGAAAATGCTATCTTTAGCCCCGTAACTTTTAACCGGCGATGCAAGTCGCCAAAGAATCAAGAGGTAAAACAAATGGCAGTTTCTTACAAGGAACTCGGCCTGGTGAACACCAGGGAAATGTTTGCAAAGGCTGTTAAGGGTGGCTACGCTATCCCGGCTTTCAACTTC
>CACXXH010000093.1:8232-19854 GCA_902771595.1 Fibrobacter succinogenes
CTACATGGCTCAGGGTGCTGTTGAATACGCCAAGGAACTCGGCTGCGCAAATCCGCAGATCGTGCTCCACCTCGACCACGGTGACTCTTTCGAACTCTGCAAGGACTGCATCGACAACGGTTTCTCTTCCGTGATGATTGACGGTTCCGCTCTTCCGTACGAAGACAACATCGCCCTCACCAAGAAGGTTGTTGAATACGCCCACGCTCACGACGTTACCGTCGAAGCTGAACTCGGCGTGCTCGCCGGTGTGGAAGACGAAGTCCAGGCTGAAGAATCCCACTACACCAAGCCGGAAGAAGTGATCGACTTCGCTACCCGTACGGGCTGCGACTCCCTCGCTATCTCCATCGGTACCAGCCACGGTGCTTACAAGTTCAAGCCGGAACAGTGCACTCGCGACCCGAAGACTGGCAAGCTCGTTCCGCCTCCTCTGGCATTCGACGTGCTCCACGCCATCGAAGAAAAGCTCCCGGGCTTCCCGATCGTTCTCCACGGTTCTTCTTCTGTCCCGCAGGACGAAGTTGACACCATCAACGCCCATGGTGGCAAGCTCCCGGATGCCGTTGGTATTCCGGAGGAACAGCTCCGCGAAGCTTCCAAGTCCGCTGTCTGCAAGATCAACATCGACTCTGACAGCCGTCTCGCCATGACTGCCGCTATCCGTAAGTATTTCGACGAACATCCGGAACACTTCGACCCGCGCCAGTACCTCAAGCCGGCTCGCGAAAACATGCAGAAGATGTACGAACACAAGATCGTCGACGTTCTTGGTTCTAACAACAAGCTGTAATGAGACCGTTCGCGCTAGACTCGGGGACAACGTCTCCGGTCTGCGCTCACTCTCGCAACCACGCCTCGTTAATACGAGGCGTTTGTTGCTCACGGATCTGTCATCCTGGAGGTCGCGCAGCGACCGATAGGATCCAAAGCAAAAAGCTTCAAAAACACCTCGGATTATTCCGGGGTGTTTTATTATATTTTCAACAACATATCAGGAGAAAAAGATGTCCCTTTTCAGAATTTCTAGACGGTTTATTTTGGTTTCAATCTCCGCGCTCACGTTTAGCGCCGTGGCTTCAGCAAACACTTGCACGGACGCCACATTTAACGCAAATTTATCAGCAATCGGCAGCGGTGAACGCGAATTTCGTTGGGATTCATCCTACTTTAACGAAAGTGGAAACGAATGGGCTAACAAATACATCTACGAGAACAAACTGCTCATAGAACAGCATGATGATTCAAAAGAAATTGGCGAAGAAATAAAAGTCAACCACTTTTACTATGATGTCGATGAATCGGCCTTGAAAAAAAACGGCCTAGAATACATAATCTCTAATTGCAGCAAAAACGACACTTTGTGCTATGAGCAGAAAATGTACAGCAATGGAATATACATAGGCGTTGAAATAATCAAATCAACCCCAAATTACGCAAGCATCGAAGCAATTGAATCTTCTATACATTGGTTTTTCGAATACATCTTGCAAACAGACACTCTCATACAAAAAAAATACTATGATTACGCAACTGATCATGTCCGCACAGGTCAAACACTCTTTGCTGCAGATTCAAGCGATGATTTCAAGTGTTATCAATATAATGACAATGGTGAAATAGATTACATCATATTATATAAACCCAATGAAAAAGGTTTTTCCTTAAGTCTCGATGGCAAGGAGTTTGGTATTGATGGCGAGGGGTATGACAGAGAATTTTTCTTTGTAAAAAATGAAGAAACAACAGCCATCCGCAAGACCATCAAGCCCGTCAAGATTTCCCCGAAGGCCCGCTACTTCGACCTGCTTGGCAGATTCAAGTTCACAAAATAACGGAATCAACATGTTCCGCAAACCAGCCCAGTGACCTACTTTATCAGGCTGGTCGAACCGACAAAACGCTAGGCAATCGCCTGGCGGTTTTTGTAATATTGGAAAAAGAAACTTCGCCGTCACATTATTTTGCGATAAAAGCCACGGGCTCTATAAAACAACCTAAAGTTTTTATATTAATGCAAAAATAAAAGGAGGGTCGAATGAATCCATTCAACAAGAGCAATCTTTCCGCATTTCTTACTTTGTTTGCTTCCGTTGCCAGCACATCCGCTTTTGCCAACACTTGCACAGACGCTGTTTTCAAAGAGATTGCTGGTTACTACATGATTGAAGATAGCGGACTCCAATTAGATTCCGCCATCTCGCCAAATTTTTACAATCAAACATACACATACTCCAATGGCAAAGTGAGCAGAAGCCAATTTTTCGAAAAAGAAAGCGGCTCGACCTCCACCATGAATTACTATTGGAACAAGGATGAAAGCGCCTTGACAAAACAGGGTATCGAATATTTCATGAAGGATTCCACCTCAGGAGATACCACATTTATTTTCGAGAATTATTATGTCCTAGGAGTCATGGGACATCAAAAGACCATAAAGGTAACGAGTCAATCCGCAAGCATCCTGACAAAAGATCTGGATTTCGGTCAAGAAAATTTCGAGGAAATCATCAACAAGGGCGATACCGTCATCATCAACAGATACTCCGGGAAGGACAACTCGACAGCGCTCTCCAATACAGAATTCTATGTAAGCGATACGGAAAATACCAAATGTCTTGAACTGAACAAAAATGGAACAATCGCCAACACTATTACTTACGAACCAATGAACGACGGCTACTCGTTGTCGTTTTATTCCGATGGATTCACAACAATATTATACTTTTCAAAGCACGAAGAGACGACGGCAATCCGCAAAACTATTAAGCCCGTCAAGATTGCCCCCAAGGCCCGCTACTTCGACCTGCTTGGCAGACACATTAGTCATTAGTCAAAGGTTGTTTGTCAATAGTTATTGGTGAATATAATTTTACGGATGTAGCACGTTAACTTTTTCTAGATTCATTCACATGAGCAAGCTTCAAAAATACAACCGAATCATCTTTGCGGTTATTTCCATCCCCACTCTCATCGCAATGGCGGGAATCGCATTCCTCATCATTTGCGAAGTTCTCCCTAAAAGTCACCCAGAATTCGACCAGAACAAGGGCGTCATTTCAAAAACCGAAGCCGAAAAGAACGCAAGCAAAGAAGAGTACAACCAGTACATCTCTTACGATCACATGTTCGTCCTGAACTCCGAGCAGCAGGAATTTGTCATCCCCGTGACGGCAAGAACAATGGAAAAGAAGGAGCGCTGGACGGAACGTTATAGAATGAAGGAAGTAAGTGTCGCTGAAGTCGTTTTCGACAACAGCGACAACAACAGCTTTTCAACAAGCGGAGAAAAGCAACCCGAAAAAAAGCCGGACACAACATACCTCGCGGCATTTTATAACAACTATTTTGTCAATCTCGTGTACGAAAATGCAGCCAGGAAAATTCACAGGACATTGATAAAGGAACGTTTCACCGGCTGGGAACTGAACTACATCCGCATCGGCTCAAAGCGTTACCTAGCTTTCATCGGGACCTCGACCGATTCTAACGACGACGGCTACTTGAACGACCTGGACAATGGACGTTTTTATCTATATGACATAGATGCGGACGACATGAAAGAGATTACAATCCCGAACATGGAGATTTTGCACTACCACCTGATGAAAAATACATCGTACTTGATTTTTGATGTAAAAGACACAAAACGCCCGGAATCGCACAAGAACGAGCAGTTCATGTACCGCTACGACATCAACACGGGAAAGTACGAAGACGTCATCCCCGAAGAAGAAAAGAAGCTGCACTTAAAACTTATAATGCAGTAAAGGAGATGCCCGCCTGCGCGGGCATGACAATATCATCCCCCATCATCCATCCCCCATCATCCATCCCCCATCATCCATCATCAATCATCCATTATCAATCATCAATTATGTACTGCCCTCACTGCCACTCTGAATTGAAAGACGACGCCACCTTCTGCCCGCATTGCGGGAGCGACGCCGATACCGGCTGGAAGGACGGTGCGGAGTTTTCCGACCTCGAAACTCCCGACTACGACGAAATTCTCGAGAATGAATTCGGGGACGACCCGGACAGTCCCTACGCCAAAAAGAAAAAAACAAGCCCGGTCGCCATCGTTGCAGCAGTCGTTGTTGCACTCGCTTTTATCGCCGCAATGGTGTTATAGGCCAAAATTTTTCTAAATTTCGGGCGTAAAAATTGAGGAACTGATGGATTCTCTACTTAAGCCCTTTATGAATTCCCGCAAGGTGTATGTTCCGGGGAAGATTTATCCGGACATCCGCGTGGGAATGCGCGAAATTTTAACCGAAGACCCCGAAACGCCGGTAGTACCCGTGTACGACACGAGTGGACCTTACAGCGATGTAGACGCCAAACTCGACGTGACGAAAGGAATTGCACGTTTCCGCGAGCCGTGGATTATGGAACGCGGCGATGCCGAGCAGCTCGACGACATGACGTCGGCCTATGGCCGCGCCCGCCGTGCAAACCATGAGCTCGACCACCTGCGTTTTAATGCGGAACACCACCCGCTCCGCGCCAAGGCGGGGCATCACCTGACGCAGCTCGACTACGCCCGCAAGGGAATCGTCACCAAGGAAATGGAATACGTGGCCATCCGCGAAAACCAGCGCCTGGACGAGATGATGGCCGAGGGCAAGATCAAGCTTGCTGGCTCCCCCATTACGCCGGAATTCGTACGCGATGAAATCGCCGCTGGCCGTGCGATTCTGCCGGGGAACATCAACCACCCCGAATGCGAACCGATGATTATCGGTACGAACTTCCTCACGAAAATCAACAGCAACATCGGCAATTCTGCCATCACGTCTTCTATTGAAGAAGAAGTCGAAAAGATGGCTTGGTCGGTGCGCTGGGGCGCTGACACCGTGATGGACCTTTCCACCGGAAAGCACATCCACGAAACCCGCGAATGGATTATCCGCAACAGCCCCGTACCTATAGGGACAGTGCCTATCTACCAGGCGCTCGAGAAGGTGAACGGCAAGGCCGAAGAACTCACGTGGGAACTGTACCGCGACACGCTCATCGAGCAGGCGGAACAGGGCGTAGACTACTTCACGATTCACGCGGGCCTGTTGCTGGAACACATTCCGCTCACCGCAAAGCGCACCACGGGCATCGTGAGCCGCGGCGGTTCCATCCTTGCCCTCTGGCAGATGCGCCACCACCAGCAGAACTTCTTGTACACGCACTTCCGCGAAATCTGCGAGATTCTCGCCGCCTACGACGTGGCCGTTTCTCTCGGCGACGGACTCCGTCCGGGTTCTTTGGCTGACGCCAACGACGCGGCCCAGTTCGGAGAACTGGACGCGCTCGGTGAACTCACGAAGATCGCTTGGGAATATGGCGTGCAGGTGATTATCGAAGGTCCGGGTCACGTGCCCATGCACAAGATTCAGGACAACATGGCGCGCCAGCTCGAAAAATGCCACGGCGCTCCGTTCTACACGCTCGGCCCCCTCACCACCGATATCGCCCCCGGTTACGACCACATCACGTCGGCCATCGGCGCCGCTCAGATCGGCTGGTACGGCACGGCAATGCTCTGCTACGTGACGCCCAAGGAACACCTCGGGCTCCCCGATCGCGACGACGTGCGCGCGGGTGTGGTCACCTACAAGCTCGCCGCCCATGCGGCCGACCTTGCAAAGGGCCATTTCGCAGCACAGTTCCGCGACGACGCCCTTTCGCGCGCCCGCTTCGACTTCCGCTGGAACGACCAGTTCGCGCTTTCCCTCGACCCCGAAAAGGCGATGGAATTCCACGACAAGACGCTCCCCGGCAGCCAGGCGAAGGCAAGCCACTTCTGCAGCATGTGCGGTCCGAATTTCTGCAGCATGCGAATTACTCGTGCAGTAAGAAACTTTGTAGCCACAGGCGAAGTCGGCGACGTTTAATGCCAGCAAGTCATGCTGAGGACGCTCAGCATCAGTAATTAACAATTTGACCCAGCCCTGAATCAAGTTAAGGGTGACTATGCGTCAGGCTGACGGCGGTGACCAAGCGCCCGACATGACATTCAAGTCATTCTCTCGCCTTCTTCTCGGCAAACAGCGCTTCGTCGGCACGCGAGAACAAGTCCATCACGGATTCCTTGCGGCCAAGGCTTCTCGCATACCCGATGCTCACGGTAAGCGAGTACGGCAACGACGCCGACGTCCGCGCCAAGTCTTCCTTTATGCTCGTGCGAAGCGCATCCGCCTCCGCATCATTCGCCAAGAAGGCGACCAGATTGAATTCATCGCCCCCGAAGCGCGAAATAAAGCAGCCCAAAGGCCCGCAGACGCGCTTGAGCACATCCGCCACCATATTGAGCGCGCTGTCCCCCTCGCTATGCCCGAAGTTATCGTTGATGCCCTTGAACTTGTCCAGGTCCAGCACGAAGAGGTAGACCTTCCTGTTCTCGGTATACTGCCCAATTTTAGAATCCAGGAATGAATTGAGTTGGTTCCTGTTGTTGAGTTTGGTCAGCGGGTCCGTCGAAATCATGCGGGACTGCATTTCCAGAAAAACGAACAAGGCAGCAATTACCATCGCGTACACGGAATAAGGCGGGGAACTGGGCGTACATTCGCAACAAAGCCCGAGCAGCGGCAAAAGCCCGAACAAAGCCAGCGAAATATAAAGGACGCGGTCCGCAAAATAGCGCTTGATCGGAATCCTGTATCCGGCAAGAATGCAGGCGAATACCATGTAAACGCTGCAACAAGCGACAAAAAGAAGGTAATATGGGCCGTGTGAAATGACGTTATTCTCGTCGACGCTCCACACCCACCCGAACTTGATGCTACCCGCCACAAGCGCAATCGCGACAACGCCCGGAAGCGCAAACAACGACATCATGCGCCTGTCTCGCCAAAAACGCAGCTGCATGTTGTAGCCCACGAATCGCAGCCACTGGAAATACAACATCACGCTGATGACATGGAAAATGGACGCCATGATGCAGGTAAACACGTCCGAACCGGGGAAAGCAACGCCGTTCAGCGCAGCCTTCACCGTATCGAGAACGAGCATCGCGATAATCATCAAGAAAACGTGAGTCAGAATGGTCTGGTTCGTAAGACGGCTCAAGCTCGTGCGAAGCGCCACGAGCAGCACCACAAGGACCACGATGCAGAATACGTTAGTTTCTATGTAACTAAACAAATCCATATTCACTACCGTTCCGCATGTTTCCGTTTCTTGATTTTATAAAGCGAGGCATCGGCCCTGCTCAAAAGGCTTTCTTCGGTTTCGCCTTCCCTGAGAGCGGCATACCCCACGCTCAACGCAAGCGTGTACGGGAGCGTCTGTGAACGTTCGCGGAGTTTATTCTCGAGCAGTTCGCACAGGTTGTCAGCAGCGGCGTTGTCCGGAAGGTTCGCGAACACGACGAACTCGTCTCCGCCATAACGCGAAATGAAATGCCCCTGCGGGCCGCAAACGTTCTTCAAAACTGAAGACACAATGATAAGCGCGTTATCGCCCTCCATGTGACCGTAGGTATCGTTTATGCTCTTGAACTTGTCCAAATCGACAAGGAACTGGTAGAGTTTCTTGCCCGGAATTTCCTGCTTGAAGCGACCGCTCAAGTAAATACTCGCTTGGTTCCTGTTGTTGAGGCGCGTCAGGGGGTCAACCGAAATCATCTCGCGCTGGATTTCGAGGAACACAATGACAAGCCCGAGGGTTGCGCCCGTACAAAACACGGAAACGCCGGGAAACTGCGCCTGCAGGCACTGCGATATGAACGGCAGAAACCCGAGCGCAGAAATGGCGTAGAGCTTGTTCCTGTTCAAAATGTCGCGCTGCTGCTTGATGGTAAATACCGCGACAAGCAGGGAGTAAACCAGGTAGAGAAACATGACTATCACCTGGATAAACAGCAGGTTCCCGCGATGGTAATGGTTATCCGCATCGATGGTGAAATACCAGCCCGTCTTGATGGAAACGACCGAAAGCAAAATTTCCACGGCCATGGGCACGATAAACAGCACCTTAAAGAACTTTCCGGAAAAGCGCTGGCTTCCGGAAAGGTGAAGGGAATATTGACTCCAGAAATAGCAGAGGATACCGCACTGCGCGAAGTAGGCCGCATTGATAAAATAGTTCAGCATCCGGGCGCCGGTATATGTGGCTCCATCTAGAAGCACCCACAGGACATCGAGCAAAAAAAGGAGCTGCGTGTTGAAGCAAAGTCTGTAGAATGTATTACGGTCGGCTTCATGCATCACACCACGATTAACCATGAACATCAGCATGATGATCATTATGGCGCAAAGCAAATTAATGGTTACATACAAAGACATCCGACCATGTTCCCCGTCTAACATAAAAATAATAATTAAATATATTTAATATCAGCCTTCTTCGTACATTTTCATCTCGTCAAACAAGCAATCTCGGGGGCAAGTGTTAGCGAAATCACACCCCGTCCCAAAGCCTTATAAAAAAAATTTTTCTTTTTTATCTATCTTTCCGAAAAAAGGAGCGTAATACATGACCATAGCCGTCTTTATCCTTTATCTGTTAATGATGCTCGGCATCGGAGCGTACTTCTCCCGCAAGGCAAACAGCCTGAACGCCTACTACCTGGGCAACCGCGGCATGAACAAGTGGGTCGTGGCGATGTCCGCACAGGCCTCCGACATGAGCGGCTGGCTTTTGATGGGCCTCCCGGGCGCCATCTTCGTGAGCGGTTTTTCCGAAGCGTGGATTGGCATCGGACTTGTCATTGGCACGTACCTCAACTGGAAAATCGTGGGCCGCAGGCTCCGCAAGTACAGCCACTTCTGCGGCGACTCCATCACGCTGCCCGACTTCTTTGCGAACCGCTTCCGCGACAACAAGGGAATCATCCGCGTCATCGCCTCGATTTTCATTCTCGCGTTCTTCCTGTTCTATACGGTTTCGGGCTTTGTGGCGAGCGCTAAATTGTTCGGCACCATCTTCGGCATGAACTACACCACGGGCCTTATCATCGGTGCGGTCGTCGTGGTGAGCTACACCTTCATGGGCGGCTTCTTTGCCGTGTGCTGGACCGACTTCATCCAGGCGACCATGATGCTCATTGCCGTCATCGCCATTCCCTCGATTATCATGGCCGGTTCGGGCGGTTTTGCAGCCACCATGGATGCGGTGAACGCGCAGAACCCCTACCTGATGAGCCTGTTCACCAACGCCACTACCGGTAAGTCCATCGGCCTTATCGCCTTGATTTCAAGCCTCGCCTGGGGTCTCGGCTACTTCGGCATGCCGCACATTCTGGTGCGCTTCATGAGCATCAAGAACGCCGAAGACATCAAATTCTCCCGCCGCGTCGCCATGACCTGGGTCACCATCTGCCTCGGTGCCGCCATCATGATTGCAATCCTCGGCCGCTACTATGTGGAAGCGAACGGCATTACCGTCGCCGACCCGGAACGCATCTTCATGATTCTGTGCCAGACGCTCTGCCATCCGGCAATTGCCGCCATCCTCATGGCCGCCATCCTCGCTGCCATCATGAGTACCGCCGACTCGCAGCTGCTGGTTTCGGCTTCTGCATTCAGTAACGACCTCTACAAGCACCTGTTCCGCAAGAACGCGAGCAACAAGGAAGTCATGTGGGTGAGCCGCGGCGTGGTCGTGCTCATCACGATTGTCGCAGTCATCGTCGCCATGCAGGGCGCCCCGAGCGCCGACGGCGTCAAGCAGGGCAAGAGCTTCCTCGACGTGGTGATGAGCCTCGTGAGCTTCGCGTGGGGCGGCTTCGGTGCGACCTTCGGCCCGATTATGCTCCTTGCCCTGTTCTGGAAGCGTACCACGCTTCCGGGCGCCATCGCGGGCATGCTCGTGGGCGGTATTACCGCATTCGTGTGGAAGTTCTACCTCTCCGGATTCTCCGCCGAAATCTTCCAGATTTACGAACTCGTGCCCGGCTTCGTGCTCAGTTTCGCGACCATCGTCATCGTAAGCCTCTGCACCAAGGCCCCGAGCAAAGAAATCCAAGACGAGTTTGACCAAGTGGAAAACACGCGCCTCTCCGATATGAAGCTGTAATTCAATTGGCGCTTGAGCGCTGCGAAAGCGATGCATCCTCTTCGCGTAACGGGAGCATCAGCAACGTGGAGCGCTGGATATCGTAGTGCCCTTCATGCTTGTTCACCACATTGTCGCCGACCGAAGTTTCATAGGCGTACGAACTATCGAGGAATTTAAAAATCTTCGTAGAATCGCCGTCAGAGCATTCATAAATCTTGTTCTGAATCGCTTCGGCCTTGGAAAGTTTATCCTTCTGAACCGCGACGCTGGCCTTGATGGCTTCGCTATAGTCCGAGCCATCTACGGAATAGAGAATCCTGTCTTCCGCATCGACAACGAACGACATTTTGAAGCCTTCTTTCACTTTTTCCACAATCTTTTTTGCGGCATCGGTTTCGCTATACTGCACGCCGCTATTGTCCTTTTCAAGGCTCACCACGCCATCGGTAAAATCCGTATAGGTGACCACCCACAATTCGTCCGGAATGCGGAAAGCCAAAAGCCCCTGCTTGCGGCCAGTAGAAAGGTAAACGGTCTGGTCAAACAGCTTGAGTTCCATATTCTTCAGCAGGTCTTCCAGTTTCGCGATGCGGGTGCCTTCCGGAACCACAACAACAAACGAAGACGAGGATTCCGGCGCTTCGCTAGACGAGGATTTTTCATCGCTCACGCTCGATGACGACTTTTTTTTCTTCTTCTTGGACGACGAAGACTTGTCGGAGGATTTTTCAGAAGAAGAAGATTCTTCGGAAGATGGGTCAACAGAAGTGGAAGAACTGTCATCGCCGCAAGCAGCAAACATAAACGCCGACGAAATCAAGAGAGCAAGAAATCTATACTTCATGTTCTTAAATATAGATAATCGAGAAAACGCTTTCAATAAAAAAGAAAAATATCGTCTTTCGAAAATCAATTTGCGAATGATTCGCATTTTTACAGACCAAACAACCATCTTAGCGGCATTTGGTCTGCCGATTTTTAGTTTATTCGTACTATTTCAGGCATTTTTCAGGACTTTTGCCCCCGAAAGCATCTTCAGAGACTCGTTTTCAGGAGCAAAAAGCATATTTTTCGCCAAAAATCGTTTAATTTGTACAAAATCATACAGACCAAACCGCGACAAAAGCCCCATTTAGTCTGCTATTTCGCCCAAAAGCAACGTTTGCTCCGCCTGACGAACGAGCGGTATTAAAAAGAGAACCCCGCTCGATTGAGCGGGGCTTCTTGTAAAAGTTTCAAGCGGAAGCGCGGAAATCAAGTTGCCCGAAGGCTGTTACGTCCGCGCCACTAGCGCTTATCCGAAATCAATTACTTGGTGATGACGCGGGCCATTTCGCAAACCTTGTTGCTGTAGCCCCATTCGTTATCGTACCAGGCGCAAACCTTCACGAAGGTCGGGTCGAGCTGGATACCAGCCTTGACGTCGAAGATGGAAGTGCGAGCGTCGTTGCGGAAGTCGGTAGAGACGAGAGCTTCGTCGGTGTAACCGAGGATGCCCTTGAGTTCGCCTTCAGAAGCTTCCTTCATGGCCTTGCAGATTTCTTCGTAGGTAGCCGGCTTTTCGAGTTCGGCAGTGAGGTCAACGAAGGAAACGTCAGAGGTCGGAACGCGGAGGCTCATACC
>CACXXH010000094.1 GCA_902771595.1 Fibrobacter succinogenes
TCGAGGGGGGAGAGCTAATCCCGTTCGATATCAAGCGTCTCTATTACCTGTACGATGTTCCCGGTGGTGCTACCCGCGGGGGGCATGCCCACAGGAATCTGCAGCAGTTGATTATTGCTGCGAGCGGAAGTTTCGATGTCATCATCGATGACGGGAAAAACCGCCAGAAGTTCTCGCTGAACCGCTCCTATCACGGATTGTATATCCCGAAGATGCATTGGCGTGAAATCGAAAATTTCTCCTCGGGTGCCGTATGCATGGTGCTCGCTTCGGAACATTACGACGAGGCGGACTACATTTACGATTACGACGTTTTTATCCGTGAAGTTTCAGCGAAATAGAAGATAGGGTAGTCCATTGGCGAAGATGAAGGTTCCTTTTTACACCCTGGATTACGTGACCGATGCTCTTGGTCAAGGCTTGCAAGGTGCTTTCGGGAAGGTCCTCGACTCGAATAGATACATTCGAGGTAATTGTTGCGAAGAATTCGAAAAGGCCTTCGCCGAGTACTGCGGCGTGCAACATGGTGTGGGCGTCGGAAATGGCTTGGATGCCTTGACGCTGATGCTCCGTGCTGCAATATTGCAAGGGCTCCTTAAAAAGGGTGACGAAGTACTTGTGCCTGCAAATACGTTTATCGCGACTGTGCTCGCCGTGACGGCTGCGGGTCTGGTTCCCGTGCTTGTGGAACCTGAACGCTCTACCTGCAACATGGATCCGGCGAAGTTGGAGGAATCCTGTTCTGAACGCACCAAGGCGATTCTTGTGGTTCACCTTTACGGGCGCATTGCCGACATGGATTCTATTTGCGGGTTTGCGGAGTCCCGCGGGCTCATCGTTTTTGAAGATTGCGCGCAGGCGCACGGGGCGCGGATGCCCGATGGCCGTAGGGCGGGCTCGTTTGGTCGCGCCGCCGCGTTCAGCTTCTACCCGACAAAGAACTTGGGCGCGCTCGGCGATGCTGGCATGGTCGTTACCGACGATGCGGAACTTGCTCGCGTGGTGCTGTCGCTCGGAAATTACGGTTCCGCCGAGAAGTACGTGAACCGTTACGTGGGGGTGAACTCCCGCCTTGACGAACTCCAGGCGGCGCTCCTTTTGGAAAAACTCCCGCATCTTGATTCCTGGAATGCGCGCCGACGCGAGATTGCGGAATTCTACCGCAGTGGAATCGTGAATCCGCAGATCGTGTGTCCGGCTGCTCCTGCAGCACCCGAAAGTCACGTGTATCATCTTTTTGTGGTCCAGTGCGACCGTCGTGACGAACTGCAGGCGTTCCTTGAGGCTCGGGGCGTCGAGACTCTTGTGCATTATCCGATTCCTCCGCACCTGCAGCGGGCCTATAGCGAACCCTGCGGTACGGAAATGCTTCCGGAAATGCGCCATGGAGCGCTTCCTGTCGCGGAGTCGCTTGCGAAGAGCGTCCTGAGTTTGCCGATGGGGCCCGGCCTGAAAAACGACCAGGTTTCGTTCGTCATTGACGCCTTGAATGAATTTTAGCCCATGAACAGCGAATCTAAATTCTGGAAGATTGTTTTCGGCTCTGGTGGCGTGACCGCCTGCAACATGTTGCGGGCTTTTGTCGTGAATAAACTATTGGCCGTTTTTCTTCCGCCTTCCTTCTTTGCCTGCGTGGGGCAGTTGCAGAACTTCATGACGGCGGGGCAGGCGATGTCTTCGTTGGCCATGCAGAATGGCTGGGTGAGTCTTACCGCGCAGAACAAGAACGACCAGAAGCAATTGCATGGTGTGTGGCGCGGCGGTGTTCGCTTGACGACTTTTGCGACGGTCTTTACTTTTGTCGTTGCTATAATCTTTTGCTTTGCGGCTCCGCTCGATGTACTCGTGCCGGGAATCCATCCACGGCTGGTTCAGGCTGCCATCCTGTTCTCATTGCCGGGAATCCTTGCGATGAACATTGTTACCATCTCGTCGTCGGTGATGAACGGCCTCGGTGAATACAGGCGTTGGGCGCTCATCGGGATTGCATCTTCGTTTTTGCAGTGCATTTGGGTTGCGTTCTTCCTTTATACGGGGCGCCTGAGCTTCCTCTCTGTCGTTGCGACTCAGTCCGTTGTTGCAGGTGTCTTTGCCGCGCAGATTGCTCGCAGGGCCGGCTTTCATTTCGGCGTCATCCGGCGTTCCGTACTCGACATCCGTTCGCCATGGCTCGCTTTTGCCGCCATGGGTATTGTCCCGATGCTCCTGAGTCCGATTGTCTTGTCGGTAATGCGTTCGTACATCGGCAATGAATTTGGCTGGAATGCTGCCGGTATCTGGCAGGGCGTCTGGAAAATTTCCGATTTCTTTGCTGCTGGTTTCTCGGCGATTCTCGGAGTAATCCTTTTGCCGAAGATTTCCAGCAAACTCACGAAAAAGGAATTCTGGTCGATGTTCAGCCCGATTCTCGCGAAGATGTTCGGGCTCACGTTGGTCGTGGTTGCCGTGGTTTACCTCTGCCGCCATCTTGTGGTGTCGCTCATGCTTTCCGGTTCCTATGCTGCGGTAGCCGATTACATGCCGTTGCAACTCGTGGGTGATTTCTTCCGCACGGGTGGTTGGGCTCTCGGCCTTGTGCTTGTCGCGCATCGCGAAACGGTGAAGTTTATTGTAGCCGAAGTCCTGGCAAATGTCTACCTTTTGGGCGGTACGGTCGTGTTTTCGAAGTTGTTCGAGTTTAATGGCCCGATGCTCGCTTATGCGAGTGAAAATATCCTCTATTTCATCGGCTTGTTCTTTGTTGTCAGGAGGCTCAAGTGGAATACTCCGTAACGAACATGTTTGCAGAAAAGATGGACGAAAACGTCTACGTGAAAGCCTTTGTGCAAGGGTCTGAAACGGAACAGCGTGAAATGCCCCCGCTGGTGTCGGTGCTGATGGCTAGCTACAACCACGAAAAGTATGTGGAAGCCGCCGTCCGCTCGATTATGGCGCAGAAGGGCGTTGCCTTCGAACTCATTGTCATTGATGACGGCAGTACGGATTCTTCGCCCGAAATTCTGGAACGCCTGCAGGCCGAACTTAAGTTCTCTTATATCCATCGCCCGAACAGGGGGCTGGTTGCGACGATGAACGAACTTGTTTCTATGGCGCGAGGCAAGTACTTTTGCTCGTTTGCATCCGATGACATTATGCCGCAGGGAAGGCTCGAAAAACAGAGCGCTTACCTCGAATTGCATCCCGAAGAATCGCTGTGCTTCGGGCAGATTGTCCTGATGGACAAGGACGGCAATCACGGAGAGGAATTTGACCCGCGGTACACGCACTCGATTCCGCGCGTTACCTTCGATGAGTTCTTTCTGGGCGAAAAGGAAGTTCACGGCTGCTCCGAGATGATTCGGCTGGATTTTTTCCGTGAGTATGGGGGCTACGATACGGAATTCCCGTTCGAGGATTTCCCGCTGTGGCTCAAGTTCTTCAAGATATGCGGGTTCATCTCCGTTCTGCCCGTGAACTGCTGCTATTACCGGCAGCATGGCAACAACATGTCGCTCGACAACACGCTGATGTACGGCACTTTTTTGAAGGTGCTGGAACGCTACAGCGATCACAAGCGCTACAAGGAGGCGGTGAACATCTGGAAATCGCACTGGTTCTCGATGCTTGCCTACCGCGATAAAATAGACGCAATCCGCAAGTTGCCGCAGCTCTGGTCGTTCTCGCGTCCGTTCCTGAAGCGTTTTCCCAAGTTGTTTATTCCGCGTTTCCTGCTTAAACGGTAACGGCCTGCAACCCGAAAGTCACCCTGACGCAGGTCAGGGTCGGAACGTTCATAGTTCGCGTTTTACTTAAAGATTTTTTTTATGGTTCCCGCGACCCCGAGGGTCGTGAGGTTCGTCCACAGCGAAAGCGGTAGTGTGAGCACTTTCGCCAGCGGGCGCGGGAACTTCGCGAATAGCCATTGCCTGCGCCGTATACCCTTGCGTACGGATTCCGGCCTCCACGCGCTGTCAAAATGGTGGATGCAGAAGGTGTCTTTGTCTGTGCGAATCTTCCCGTCGATGAAGCTCTTGGGCGAAAAAGCGCTTTCGGGCAGAATCTCGATTCCGGTGAAAGGAACGAAGGCCTCGCGCAAAATATTCGGGAGAACCATCTGGTCGACGCTTCCTTCCGAATAGGAGAACTCGTGCGTTTCGTAATATTCAAGCGCTGCCTTTATGGGCGCGCATCCCGCCTCGCATCCCATCGCTGCGGCTTCTATGCGTTTGGAGCCGTTCTCGTACCCGAAAGCGTTCGGGCGGCTCAGTAGCGTATCGAACGGGCGGAGCACCTCCACGTCGGTGTCGAGGTAGAACCCGCCTTCCGTGTAGAGCGCATGCAACCGCACCGCGTCGGCGGCAAAAGCCCAGCGTTTTTGCGCAATCGATTCCTTTACCCAGGGGATTCCAGTCGCGAGCGCTTTTTCTGCATCCCAGTGCACGAACTCGAAATCGGGCAGGTACTTGTGCCAGGAATCAATACAACGTCGTATGCTATCGGGGTAGGGCTCGCCGGAAAACCAGCAGAAGTGAATCTTCTTCGGGATCATCCGAACCTCCGGAGCGCCCAGCCGAGCGCCTGCATCCCTGCTAGGGAAATCACGGCCGCCACCTTGTTGCGCAACCGTGCCTGCGGTGCGAATGCTGCCCGCCGTGTCGCGAGAATGTCGTTCCATGCGCGGTCGCGGTAATCCGCAAATTCTTCCGTGTTGGGGGTGCGCTTCAGTATGCTGCATCCCGCGCTGAACAGGTTGCTTGCGGCCGCCTGCTCGATTTCTTTTCCCTTGCCCTTGACCAGGTCGCATACCGATTCCGCAATGTCCAGAAGCTCGGCCTTCTTGCGGTCGTAGGCGGTCGCAAGAATGCTAGTGCTGCGCTTGCGGTACAGGTAGAGCGGCGCGGATACGAAGGCGATGCGGTTAGCTTCCAGGAACACCTGCGGTATGGTCGCTACATCCTCGAAGTATATGCCGGCCGGGAACCGGCGGTGTTTCCAGAACTGGGCCGCGTAAATCTTGTTCCATGCGGAATAGTCGGGCATGTCGTTTTGGAAGAGCGCGTTCGTGAGAGCCTTGATGGGGCTGAAGGCTACGGGTATCCTGCTTCCTTCGTTTGCGGGCGCTTCGTTGGCCGTACCCGCGCTTGATTGCGGACCGAAACCATCCCAGAAAAAGCGCTTTCCGCTACAGGCGATGTCTGCGCCTGTCGTTATCACCGCGTCTAGCAGTGTCTGCAAAAAATCGGGAGCGAGTTTGTCGTCGCTATCCACGAAGGTAAGCCACTGCCCGCGGGCGACATCGATGCCTGCGTTCCGCGCTTCGGAAAGTCCTTGGTTCTCTTGGCTTACGATGCGTATGCGCGAATCCTTGTCGGCGAATTCCTTCAGGATAGAGGCGCTTGCGTCTGTCGACCCGTCATCTACCGCGATAACTTCGAAGTCGCCGAAACTCTGGCCGAGTACGCTCGAAAGGCAATCGGAAAGGTACGGCTCCGTGTTGTAGACCGGGATGATGACGCTTACAACAGGCATATGGACCTTAGGCCTTGCCGGCGATCTCCATCCAGCCGACTTGCACGAATGCTCCGGCGCGGACCAGATCTGCCTGCTCCTTCTCGTAGGCCTTCAGGAGCGTGTTGTAATCGCGCGAGTCGCGGATTACCTTGGCTTCGTGGTGGATTTTCTTGTAGAGCATGTCCTGCTTCCACTGCGCGATATCGGCGAGGCCTTTGCAACTTTGGTCCAGTGCTTCGAGGTAGGCGGGGACGGCGTCCAGGAATGTCTTCTCGAAAGGCTTTGCCTTGCTTTTTGCCTGCAATACGAGATTCTGCTGCGATATGATGTTCTTGCGGATTTCGCTCATCAGTCGCACGATGCGCTCGAAGTCCACCTGCGGCCATATGCGGTTGAACGGCCACATCTTTTTCCAGTGGAACTTGAAGATGGATTCGTGCGCGGCGTTCTTTGCCCTCAGGAACTCCTTGAGGTTGTCAAAGATAATTTGCGACGGCAGCTTAGTTTCTTCGTTATTTTCGCTCATATAAGCCTTAATATACCAAATATCAACAAAAAATTGCTTGCATTTTTCTAATTATTGATTAAATTCTAGATAAAACCATTCTCGATGAAGGAATTTATATGAAAACGAAAAAATTCAAGATTTTGGCCATTGTCGATGCAGTGCTCATCGTGGCTCTTGTCGTCTTGATGTTCGCGCTCAAGGGTCAGTACAACGACCAGGCGCAGTCATCCGTCAAGGAGCAGGTCGGTGCTTACAAGGCTACCGTGAACGCAGCTCTGCAGGACCAGTGGAAGTCCATGGACCAGTACGGCATGGCGTGGAAGCTCGTCTACGCGACCATCACTGGTGCGAAGACGGAAGCTGCTTTCAATGCCGCTGTTCAGAATATTTTTGAAGACAAGGAAGCTCGCTTCAAGCAGGTCTCGTACATGTACACTGCGGCAAGCATTCCGGCCCAGGTGCAGAACGATATCGCTGCGGTCGGCCTTGCCGAACAGTTCCTCCTCAAGGATGAAGGCGGCGTGAAGGAAGTTGCCTGCGGTAAGAACTGCGTGGCGAAGTTCACCTTCGTAAAGGGCAAGCTCAAGTCGAGCGACTACAAGGCCCTCGTTGAATACAAGTTTGCAGACAACTTTGGCATCGAAGCCCCTGCGGCGTTCAAGTTCGAATAAGGAGATGTGAAAATGAATATCAAGAATATATCTATCGTCCTGACCGTTCTCCTTGTTTTCATTGCTGCGATGGTCCTCATGCAGAAGGGCAACTATGTTGACCAGGCTACGGAACATTACAACAAGACGACCGAAGCCTCTTTCAAGGGCGGCAAGAAGATTCTCGAGTACGTGAACAACTCCGTCGACGTGAACAAGCTCGTGTGGGCGATGGCCTGCGAGGCAATCCAGACGGTGAAGACTTCCCAGGATATGGCGAAGCTTGAATCCAAGTATTTCCCGACCACGAAGGGTTCCAACAGCATCGCGAACAAGACCCGCCGCTTCGAGGCCACGAGCGCCTACTTCATCGTTTCCAGCTTCGATAAGGTCGATGTCGACAAGAAGACGGACCTCAAGACCCTTTCGGGCCTCAATTCTATCGACGTCAACGCCTTGATGGGCGAAGCTACTGTCGCTCAGGAAGAGCCTGAAGGCGAAGAAGAGGAAGAATTCGAGGAATAATTCTCGCTGTCATAGAATTACACAAAACGACCCGCCCGGCGGGTCGCTTTTGTATGGAAACGTTGTGTTTGTTGATAAACCCTTTTAGTCCATCAAACAGCGGAGATAACTGTCGTGTATATCTTTACGTTCAAATTTTACTTCGATAGGATTCGTATCGTTGATGAAACTGATGCAATAGTTATGACTAGCATCTCGCTCGTTTGTCATTATGTAGCATGCTTTTTCGAAAGTCTCTTCTTCGTAAAGCAATCCGAGTGACATGCCGTAGTCGTCTGTTCCCTTGATTTTGTAATTTTTCCATTTTGGGTGGGTGAGTTGCGCTACCGATGCATTGGCTAGAAGAGTCTGCCATTCGTCGGATGTGGGAATGTGCCAGCCTTTGGGGCAGATGCCCTGATGGGGAAGGTGAAATAGTGAATCGGTCCCGTTAAACGATAATTTGAACTTATACTCGCAGTCAATATTCGTTGCTCTAATCCATGAATATTTTTGACCATAAATCTGCATGATGGAATCAGGATAATTGGCTTCGTAAAGGGAGCATCCGTGGGGAACTGTTGTTGGAATGAAACGCAAATTCTGTGCCATCCAAATTTGGTCACCAATTTTGGCGGTCCTGTAAACTTCGCCATCACGCTCGTCTGTCAGAATCCCAGTTTCTGGGTTGTAGTTGGAGTGGGAACCATTTGAATTGCTGGATTTCTCTATGGAGAGTGCACTGCTGGATAATTCTGCGGAAGAAAGGCTACTGGACGTGCTTGCGCCATCCCCGCTGCTTGGGGTGTGTTCTTGAGATGAACTGCTGACAACGGCGATTTCGCTGCTGCTTGAAGCGTTTGCCAGGGAAATCGGACTCACCAAAGATGAGCTCGATTCCGATGCGGAAGAGTCGTCTTTTGGCGATGGCTGTGATGGCGAATCTCCGCCGCATGCGGTGAAAACGCATACTAAAGCGATATAGCTAAGAAAGAAGCCTTTTTTCATAGAGTGTCCTTTGTATTTTGTTTCAAATGTAAAAAAATAACTGCTCCAAGGTATTGCTGAATTACAAACAAGGGAAAATGTATATTTAAAGTGAATCAAATAAAACCGCGGGCTGGAAAGGCAGGGGGTATTGATATGCATTTTGAAAAAGTAATCGCATTATTGTTTTGTTTCCTTTTATTAGGATGTTACGACGATAGACCCAAATTAGAGGTGCCCCCAGTATATAAACCACCTTCTAAATTTGTTGTATCAAAAGGTTATGGTGTTGGTTTTGATTTTTTTGAGGAAGACTTTAATTATTGTTTTAATAGTGAAGATTTGGATTGGGAGAATACAAAAGACACCTTTTATGTTGTTTTAGAAGATTCCGTCAATTACATGATGTCTTTGCCTATTGACGGCTATGAAGCTGAAATTTATATGTTGTATCCCATTGAAGATGTTGAGCATCTTGATGAAACGCGCGCTGATTTCGAGAACTGTGTAGAGAAATATATAAGGGAAAATATGTCTACGGTCTATGATTTGTGCAGAAAAAAGAGGCCAGTTCCGCAATTGTTGGGTGAAAAAATACGATCTTTTTTGGTTGAAGGTCGGCTTTCGATTATTAGTACTCCTGGTTATGGATGTACTCCTGATTTGCGAATGTTTTATTTTGACGGAGAAAAATACCATTATTTTGATATGATAGAACCTGATTGCTTTGATAATGAAATAAAAAAAGATCCTCGCATTCCTGAATACATCGAGTTCTACAATGAGATGGCTGCCTTCATAACGCAGGACTTCGGCGCCTGCCGCTGGGACAACTTCGGTAACAGGGACGAAATGATTCGCGAATGCGGCAAGTTCAACTGGCGCTGGAGAGAAAAATATCCCGATTTGGTGAAATAACTCTTTTTAGCCGAAAAGGCTGAAAATTCGGTTTGAATTGTAAAAATATCGAAATCATGCCTCGCATGATTTTTCTAAATTTGCGTTGGAAAAATAAAATCAACCGAGGTTAATAATGCTTATTCTTCGTGGTACGCCGGCTTTGTCGGACTTCCGTCTCCAGAAACTTTCTTCCGATTTCAAGGCTGCGGGTCTTTCCGTGGCTGCGGTCTATGCAGAATTTCTGCATGTGGTGGATTTGTCCGCCGACCTGACCGATGCGGAAACTGAAACGCTCAAGAAAGTGCTGCATTACGGTCCGGCCCGCGAACCCAAGCCGCTCGAAGGCGAACTCTTCGTGGTGTGCCCGCGTCCGGGTACCATCAGCCCGTGGAGCTCCAAGGCGACCGATATCGCCCATATCTGCGGCCTCCCGGCCATCAAGCGCATCGAACGCGCCATTGCCTACTATGTGAAGTTTGAAGGCTCCGTTCCGGCTGGTGCTCGCGAGAAAATCTCCGCCAAGATTCACGACCGCATGACGCAGGCCGTGTTTGCCGACACCGCTTCGCTGGAAGTGCTCTTCAGCAAGGAAGAACCGCGTCCGCTGAACGTGATTCCGGTGCTTGACCAGGGCCGTGACGCCCTCGTGAAGGCCGACAAGGAAATGGGCCTCGCGCTCTCTTCCGACGAAATCGATTACCTGGTGAAGAACTTCACCGAACTCAAGCGCAACCCGACCGACGTGGAACTCTACATGTTCGCACAGGCCAACTCGGAACACTGCCGCCACAAGGTGTTCGGTGCCGAATGGACCATCGACGGCGTCAAGCAGGACAAGTCCCTGTTCCAGATGATCAAGAACACCTACCAGCTCCACAACTCCAACATCTTTAGCGCCTACAAGGACAACGCCGCCGTGATGAAGGGCGCTGTCGCTGGCCGCTACTACGC
>CACXXH010000095.1 GCA_902771595.1 Fibrobacter succinogenes
CGATTGCATTCCTTTTCCTTGCAATCTACGCGGCGTTCGTCCCGCTGCTCAAGCGCTGGGCCAAAAAGACCCCGAATACGTTCAACATGCTCCTTGTGGAGAGGCATGTCGCGTCGCGCCTTTTGCAGATTCTGCCGGCGACCGCGTTTTCTACGACCACGCCGCGGATTCTGAACCAGTCCGGCTGGCTTTTTGAATTGTGTTCCCGCGTGTCCAACATCTGGTACACGCTGCTCTCGTTTGCGATTGCTTGCTCCATGCTCGATGTGGTCGAGCACCTGAACGGCATAAACGAACGTACCATGAAGCGCCCGCTGCACGGTATTTTCCAGGCGGTGAAGGTTGCGCTGTTCTGCCTTGCCGCGATATTTATCGTGAGTCAGGTGACCGACAAGAGCCCTGTCATCATATTCTCGGCATTGGGCGCCATGGCGACGGTCCTGATGCTCATTTTCAAGGATTCGATTCTTGGCGTGGTTTCGGGCGTGCAGATAAACATTTCCGATTTGCTGCGCAAGGGCGACTGGATCGAAATCGAGCGTCACCATGCCGACGGCACGGTCATGGACATCACGCTTACTTCGGTGAAGGTGCGCAACTGGGACAACACCATATCGGTCATCCCCGCATACGACCTCATTACGAACTCGTTCCGCAACTGGCGCGGCATGCAGGATTCCGGAGTGCGGCGCATCAAGAGGGCGATGTTTATCGACCAGAAGTGCATCCGCTTCCTCACTCCCGAAGAGATCGCCAATCTCTCAAAGATTGAGATTCTCGCTCCGTACCTGAATGCGAAGGCGCACGAAATTGTAGGCGAGGAATCCAAGGCCGGCCTGATGGGCGTTGCTTCGGGCTCCGAAGATCCGGACATGCTCAATAGCCGCCATCTTACGAACATAGGCACTTTCCGCGCCTACTGCACCGCCTACCTCCGTTCGAATAAGTATGTCGCACAGGACATGACGCTCATGACCCGCCAGCTGGAGCCGACTCCGCAGGGCCTTCCGCTCGAGATATACGCTTTCGCGAATACGACCGTTTGGGAGGACTATGAAGGCATCCAGTCCGATATTTTTGATCACCTGATTGCCGCGTTGCCGGAATTCGGGCTGGAACTTTACCAGTACGGGGCTGGATTTCAGGCGTAGAACCTGTTTTTGGTTTGGATAAAGTAAAAAGCGCCCCGCCTTGGGGTACTCCTGCAGGTTATTTTTATTATATTCCTTATAAAGGAGGTCTTATATGCAGATCCTTTTCCTTATGGCCGATGGCTTTGAAGAGACGGAGTTTGTCACTCCGTTCGACTACCTGCAGCGGGCCGGGTTCGAGGTCGCTCTGGCGAGCGTCTCGGGCAATTCAATCGTGACCGGAGCGCATGGGCTCAAAATTGTCGCCGATTTCGCACTAAAGGGCGCAGATACCGCAAAGTTCGATGCCGTGCTCTTGCCGGGTGGCGGTCCGGGCGTGCAGAACCTCAAGGCGAGTGCCGAGGTGGAGCACATCGTGTGCGACTTCAATGACAAGGACAAGTGGATTTTCGCTATCTGTGCCGCTCCTCTCGTGTTGAGCAAGGCGGGTCTTCTCGTGGACAGGACGGCGACATGCTTCCCGGGTTGCATGACGGAACTCGTGTGCGAGAAGTTCGTGGAAGACCGTGTGGTGGTGGATGGCAATATAGTCACGAGTCGCGGGGCCGGAACTGCCGAGGAATTCACTTTCGAATGCATCGCCTTGCTGGGCGGGCGCTATTTGTCCGAGAAAATTCGCAAACAGGTGGTGGCGCGCTAGCTGTTTTTTGTATATTGATGGTATAACATCAAAGAGAGGATTTTATGAAGTTTTCCCACGCTCTGATTCTTGCTGGCTCGCTCGCTTTTTTGGCCTGTGATGACACGACCTCGGCCGACAACAGCTCTGATTTCGATTGCACCGTTTCCGGTGGCGTGAAGGTCGTTTCCCCGAAGGGCGGCGAAGAATTCAAGATTGGCGACAAGGTTACCGTCGTGTACGGTTCCGATGTGCAGGGTTCTGGCTACCGTTTCGTGTTCAAGACCTCCGATGAAGATATCGGCAAGGACTTGCTCGATGGTTCCGCCGGTCCTGAAACTCCGGACGGCAAGAAGTGCTATGAGCAGGAAGTCGTCCTCGACAAGGACATCGTCAAGGCGACGTCGACCGCTATCATTCGTGTGATTCCTTACGAAAACACGAAGAAGGGCGCTAATTCCGGGACCTTCAAGGTCAAGGAGTAATGAACCTCCGATTCGATGACAATAGCATCACCGTAGCCATCGTGGGCTGCGGTGGTTTTATCGGTAGCCACCTGCTAGACGCCGTGCTGGAACGTACCCGCTGGCGCGTCTTTGGCGTTGACCTCGATTTCTACAGGCTCCAGCACCGCTTGAACCATGAGCGTTGCGAGTTCCTGTGTGCCGATCTCGCGGACAGCGCCGTCGTGGAACGAATCGCAAAGTTCCCGCTGGTGGTGAACCTCGCCGCCATATGCACACCGAGCCGCTACATGGGGGAGGCCTGCGAAGTCATCCGCAGCAATTACGACCATCCTGCAGCGCTTGCGGAGGCTTGCGCGAAGAGCGGTTCTTGGCTCGTGCATTTTTCGACTTCCGAAATTTACGGGAAGACGGCTGCCGATTCGGGCGAACTGCTCGAGGACTCGACGCCTGCCGTTTTCGGGCCGGTTACCGCTAGCCGCTGGAGCTACGCGACGGCTAAACTCCTGGCGGAACGCTATATCGCGGGTCTGCCGGATTTGCGCTGGACGGTTGTACGCCCGTTCAACTTTGTCGGACCGTACATGGACTTTATGCCGGGTGTCGACGGTGAGGGCATCCCGCGTGTGCTCGCGAATTTTTCGACGGCGTTGGTGCGGGGCGAACCTCTCAAGCTCGTGAACGGCGGGAGGGCGAAGCGTTGCTTTACCAGCGTGCACGATGCGGTCGATTTCTTGTTCGCGTTGTTTGATGCGGGAACATCGGATTCTGGTGTTGCGCCTGATGCGGCTTCTGCGAATGCGGGTTGTGCCGGTGTGTTTTCGCAGGCGTTCAACGTAGGGAATCCGGAGAACGAGGTCTCGATTGCGGAACTTGCCGCGAAGATGCGGGCTATTTTCGCGAAGGTGCGCGGTGTGGATGTCTCGATGTTGCCTGAACCGCAAAGCGTTTCGGGCGAGGAATACTACGGCGTGGGTTACGACGATTCCATGCGTCGCATGCCGAGTGTCGCGAAGGCTGAACGGCTGCTCGGGTTCAAGGCGCGCATCCCGCTCGATGTCGCGCTGGAAGAATCGCTCGCTTGGTTTGTAAAGCATTATTCCGTCTAGTGCGTTATGCCTGACTATTTCATATTCGTTCCTGCATACAATGTGTCTGCGACTCTCGCGGATGTGCTGGGGCGTATTCCGCCTGCTGTTATGGAACGCGCGGAAGTGCTCGTGATTGATGACGGCTCGAAGGACGATACACGCGGGACTTTTGAGAGGTTTATCGCAGATAAGGAGTGCGCGGTTTCTGGTAAGGCATGCGCGGATCACTTGCAGTACGAGCGTTTCGAGCGGAACTTGGGGTACGGTGCCGTAGTGAAGCGCGGGATTTCCGAGGGCCTGCGCTCCGGCGCGAAGTTTATCGCCTGCCTGCATGGGGATGGCCAGTATCCCGCTGAAAAGCTGGATGAATTCTTCGCGCATCTTGAGAGCGCGCGCAATCAGCCTGCAAACGGATCGTGCAACGAGCCCGCAGGTGTCTTGCCGGATGGCGGAATGCTCGCTTTAGTACAGGGTTCGCGCCGCCTCGTCCCGGGTGCGGCTCGTGCCGGCAACATGCCCCTCCACAAACGACTCGGCGGCGCATTCCTCACGGCGCTTGAAAACCTTGCATTCAGACAGAAGCTCACGGACCGCCACAGCGGATTTATCGTCTATAATGCGGAATTCCTGAAGACGCTTGACCTCGCGAAACTGAGTCCGAGCTTCGATATTGACCTGGAAATCATCTCCATCGCCGATGCCCGCGGGTACAGGCTGGCGGAACTCCCGATACCCACGCGCTATGCGGGCGAGACATCCAACTTGAACGTCGTCACCTACGGCCTGCGCGTGTTGCGCCAGACTTGGCGCCGTTTTTGCCTGCGGTAAAGCCGAATTATTGCCAACGATAAACGCGAATTTTGCCGCGGGGGCGTATAAGCGAGCTTTTTTTTCTGAATTTATACGCCCCTTTGTTATTTTGTGAGTAAACGAAAGGTGTTGTTATCTAAGTCTGGGGCGTATAAAAATGCTTTTTTGTCCCGCTTTATACGCTGGTTGTTACTTTGTATGCATAAAAAATGACAGTTTTTTGTTTGTAGGGGCGTATAAATTATGCTTTTTGTCGCTTTTTATATGCCCCCGGGCAAAAAAGGTGCCTGCAAAGGCAAGATTTCTGCTTTCGGGGCATATAAAATGCGGGTTTTACTCCGGTTTATACGCCCCGAGGGTAAAAAACACGATAAAAAAATATATGTTTAAGAACAAAAGGGCTTCAAGGAGGAGTAGATGCATTTCTGGATCAAATCTTTAGCCATATCGGCAGCACTAGCTATGATCGTTGCCTGCGGCGATGACGACAGCGATTTTACGACGCGTCCGTCGGGGGACTCTTCTTCCTCGATCAAGTCCAGTAGCTCGAAGGGGGCTACGGCCAATGACGCCATCTGCAAAACAGAAACAGAAGATAACTGCGAGTACGACTCCTTGACGGACAGCCGTGACGACCAGGTCTACAGGACGGTTAAGATTGGAGAGCACTGGTGGATGGCAGAAAACCTGAACTACGAGACTGATAATAGTTTTTGCTATGACGACGAAGACATCTATTGCACCGAGTTCGGGCGCCTTTATACTTGGGCGGCTGCGATGGATAGCGCTGGCAGATGGGGTTCAAAAGGCAGGAACTGCGGCTTGGACCGGGTATGTACGCCAGAAGGGAATGTGCGGGGCGTTTGCCCTGAAGGTTGGCACCTTCCGGTGACTAAGGAATTTTTCGAGATAATAAAAATGGCTGGGGGCCAGTCCCTGGCGGGTGAAATGATGAAATTTACGGATGGCTGGAAGGATTATGGGGAAAAGCGCGGAATTGGTTCGGATGGGTTTGGTTTTTCTGCACTTGCAGCGGGCATAAGAGGATTGTTTGAGCATTACCTTGAGATAGGTAGCGAAACATACTTTTGGACAGCGACTGACAGTGACTCTCTCCGCGCTTATGCAATGGGCTTGTTGAATCGCAATACGAATCTGGAGTATTATGTTTTACCCAAATCAGAAGGTGTATCCGTCCGCTGCGTCAAAGACGAATAAGGCGAATGTCGCAAAAATGTGCAAGCAAGCTGAGTGAAGCGGTCGCCAAGGTTACTTGAGCGACCGTTTGCTTGGACTGATTAGCCGTTGCCGTGGTGCTTGTCGTGGTTGGGGCAACCGCAGCCGCCCTTTCCGTCGCAGTTTTCCTTGTGGTGGCCTTCGCCGCCGCATTCGCATTCGTGGCCTTCTTCGCCACACTTGCATTCGCCGTCGCCCTTGCCGCCACAGCAGCAGTGGCCCTGCGGGTTGAGCTCCTCTTCGGTGGCTTCGCGCACGCTCACGACTTCGATGGCGAAGTTCAGGTTCTTGCCCGCGAGTTCGTGGTTTGCGTCAATCACGGCCTTGTCGCCCGCAACAGACTTTACGCGGATGGGCATCGGGCCCATGGGAGTCTGCGCGTAGAACTGCATACCCGGGACGACCTGGTCTACGCCCTGGAAAACGTCCAGCGGAACTTCCTGCGTCATGCGCTCGTCGTACTCGCCGTATCCTTCGCTCGGGATGACCTTCACGTCGAATTTTTCGCCGACTTCGTGGCCTTCCATCGCCTTTTCAAGACCGATCACGATCATGTGGGCGCCCTGGATGTACTGGAGGGGTTCGCGGCCTTCGGAGGAATCGATGACGGCTCCTTCATCGGAGGTGAGGGTGTAGTGCATCTGGACTACGGTCTTGTCGGCAATCTTCATTGGGTATCCTTTTTTTGATTTGTGGCTGCAATATAGAATAATTTGCTATATTAAGTTCGGATTTTTTAAAAAGGATAGATAATGTCTATTAAACTTGTTTCCCGTAGTTTACTTGCCGTGGCCATGGCCGCGGGTATTGCTTCCGCACAGCTTCTCAATAGCAAAAGCATCGATGTCATCCGTGTCGAAAAGACTGGCTTCTCCGCCGGCCGTATCGATAGTTTGACCCAAGCGCTCGCCTTGCAGCAGTTCCAGGGCAAGAAGGTGAATGACGAAACCATGACCCAGGTCCGCTACGCGGTGATCGACAACCTCGTTGGCCAGGAACTCGTGAAGCTCGAATGCAAGAAGCAGGGCATCAAGGTGCCTGCCTCCCGCGTGGATAGCCTCTCTACGCTCTTCAAGAAGCAGTTCCCGAGCGAAGACGTGTTCCAAAAGCAGCTCAAGCAGAGCGGCCAGACGATGGCCCAGTTCAAGGAAAAGATTGAAGACCAGCTCAAGAGCGAAGAGCTCCTGAAGAAGAAGGTGCCTTTCCCGAAGGATCCGACCGAAAAGCAGAAGGAAGCCTACTGGGAACTCAACAAGGATAAGGCGGTCATCAACGATTCCATCAGCGGCGCCCGTATTTGGGTTTCTACCAAGGGCAAGAAGGCTCAGGAAATCAACGATACTAAGGATATGCTCAAGGGCCTTGCCGCCCAGGTGCGTACCAAGAAGGCTACTTTCGCGCAACTCGCCGCCATCTACAGCGACGACAAGGATGCTAAGAAGAACGGCGGTATGATGCCGAAGTTCGTTGCCAAGTCCAAGGGCGATGCCTTCGTGAAGGCGGTGAACAAGATCAAGGTGGGCGAAATTACCGACGTCATCACCGACAAGGACGGCGTGTACATCTTTATGCTTGCCGAACGCAACGACGGCAAGTACGAAAGCTACAAGGTCCTGATTGAATACTACCTGCGACTCCAGGCCGAACAGGAACGCCAGATGAAGCTCAAGGCTTACCTCGACGAACTTGCCAAGGTCTACAAGGTCCAGTACCTCGACAAGAAGTACACCCCGCCGCAGGCTATCGGGGGCAAGTAATGGCCTTCCAGACTACTCACACCGGGCTTATCGACCTGCGCAGCCGCATCGACAAGCTCTGGGGGTATCTTTGACTTAGAAGCCAAGACCGAGGAACTTTACGTCCTCGAGAAGGATTCCGCAGACCCGGACCTGTGGAACGACCAAGAAAAAGCGCAGTCGATGATGAAGAAAATCGGCAACCTGCGCGATATTCTTGATGCGTGGAAAGAGGTTTCGCAGAGCTGCGATGACCTGGCTGAACTTTACGAAATGAGCAAGGCGGAGGAATCCGCCGACCTTACTGCGACCATTGAGTCCGATATCGCGGCCCTTAAGGCGCGCGTGGAGAAGATGGAATTCAAGAAGATGCTGAACGGGCCCGACGACGCCTGCGCATGCCTCATGTCTATCCATCCGGGTGCGGGCGGTACCGAGTCCCAGGACTGGGCCCTGATGCTGTTCCGCATGTACACGCACTTCTTCGAGCGCGAGAACATGGACTTCAAGGTGGTGGACTTCCAGGAAGCCGAAGATGCCGGCCTCAAGAGCGCGACCATCGAGGTGACCTGCGAGAACGCGTACGGCCTGCTCCGTTCGGAGATTGGCGTGCACCGCCTGGTGCGCATCAGCCCGTTCGACGCAAATGCTCGCCGCCACACGAGCTTTACCGCCGTGTACCTGTACCCCGAGCACGAGGACGTGGAATTCGATTTGGACATGGCCGACGTGCGCGTGGATACCTACCGCAGTAGCGGTGCGGGTGGCCAGTACATCAACAAGACGGATTCCGCGGTGCGCATGACTCACTTGCCCACGGGTATCATGGCGAGCTGCCAGACGGAACGCAGCCAGATCCAGAACCGCGAGACCTGTTACAAGATGCTCAAGACCATGGTGGCCGAGCACTACCGCCTCGAAGAAGAGGCGAAGCGCGATGCCCGCATGGCTGAGAAGAAGAAGGTCGAGTGGGGAAGCCAGATCCGCAGCTACGTGTTGCAGCCCTACCAGCTGGTGAAGGACCTGCGTACCGGTGTGGAAACCTCCGATACCGCGGGCGTGCTCGACGGCAAGATTAGGCAGTTTATCGACGCCTACCTGCTCAGCACCAGCGAAGAGCAGAAGTAATACCGAAAGTCATGTCGAGGAACCCTGAACTTGATTCAGGGGGCATCAGATATAAACAATTTGACCCTGCCGTCATGCTGAGGCTTGGTCACCCTGAGGACTCTCAGGGCAGCATCGGATATAAACATTCCGACCCTGTCCTGAAACAAGTTCAGGATGACCAAGCCTCAGGGTGACTTTTGGTAATCAAGCGTTAGTGAGACGAGGATTATTTCTTCCAGATGCCAATCAGGCTGCGATTCTTGCGGAGGGCGAGCCAGAGCGTGGGCCAGATGAGAATCAGGTCGCGGATGAGGCTGGTCCAGGCTTCGGCCTTGTCTTGAGCGCCTTCGAGTTCGAAGCACCCGCAGGTGATGCCGAGGTCGTTCCAGAGCGCCCAGGCGAGCGCGATGATGAAGCTCACGAACATCCAGAAGATGGCGAATGCGGATTCCTTCACGAAAGGCGTGAAGATCATCGCGAGGCCGAACCAGAGTTCAAATTGCGGATAAACTAGCGCAAAGAAGTTGTTCACGAAGTCCAGGTGCAGTGCGGAGAAGAACTGGTACTGCGCGACGAGAGTCGCGAACTGGTGCGGGTCCTGAATCTTGAAGATGGAGGCGAAAATGAACATCCCGCCGATGCCGATGCGGCAGAGGACCTCAAGCGCACGGATGGCGAAATCCTTCTGGATCTTGTAAGCCGGGATGATGAGCAGCCCGCAGATGACGCAGGCTCCGACACCCACCTGGATGTTGTAGCGGAATGCCTTGGGCCAGATGTCGAGAAGCCAGTCCTGGTCGGTAAACGTGAGGAAGCTTTCGGGGAAGCTGATTTCTGCCACGCCGAAGGCTACGAAGAATGTGGCGACAAGGAGTAAAGCTGCGGAAGCGATGGTGCGCTTGATATTTTTCTTTTCAAAACATTCAATCATATCGCCTCCTACAGGATATCCGCCGGTTTTTCCATCACGTCCTGAGTGCCAATCCATTCGACGGATTTGCCTTCACCCACGCGGATGTTGTTTATGATGGCGAGCGCTATGCAGAAGAGGGCGATGCCGATAAGTACGAGCCAGTTCAGCTTTTTGGCGTAAGAGATTGCGGCACTTGCTGCGAGTGCGACCGGGATGCATACCGCTGCAACGCAGAGCAATAAAACAGATGCGATAAATTCAAAAAATTTCATAGCCTTAATATACAAAAAGTTGGTTTTATATTCCGAACCTGAGTGTCCTCAGGGTGATATGTAGGGTTAGTTCCCGAAGGTCCAGACGATGCCGTAGGCGAAGCGCAGTCCTTCGGGTGTGTATCCCGAAGCCGGCATGTAGATGCTGTGGTTGAAGTTCTCGATGCGGCTGTAGAGCTCGAAGGAGAGAATCTGCATGCGGGCTTCGAAATCGAGG
>CACXXH010000096.1 GCA_902771595.1 Fibrobacter succinogenes
GGCAGACCGCATTTCAATAATAGTCAAAGGATTTTTTTCATGACCGCCAGAAGGCTTTTACGGAACTACCGGCGTAGCCGGTAGTTTTCTTATACACAACAAAAAAGACGGCTTAAAGCCGCCTTCTTTATTCCGAAATATTTTCTTAAATCACCTGGTCGAACGTCCACTTCACGTGGTCTGCCATGAAGTCGTGCGCATCGAACACGAGCCCGAACTGGTCCTTGATTTTCTGCACGTCGAACAGCATCGGTTCGTCGCCCCAGCCGAGGTCGGTTTCCACAATTTTCGATTTGGACTCCGGGCGGAGCGCAAGCATCATCTGCGCAATTTCCTTCCAGCTGATCCACACGGAACCGAGCCCGAGGAAGATTTCCTCGTTCTTGTCGGATTCCAGGACCTTCATGTAGAGTTCGGCCTGCTGGCTTGCATGAATAAACTGCGTACCGTCGTTCTTGACAATCTGGATATCGCGGTCTTCCTTCACGGCCTGCGCCATCTCGAAGAACCTGCGGTCGGGCTGCGAGCAGCCGTCGGGGAAAGCGGGATTGCCGAAGGTATAGCCCGGACGGATGATGTTGCGTTGCATCGTCACTTCGGGGAAGTGCTTGCCGTAACCATGGCGGAACCCGAGGACAAAAGCCTCGCCTGCCGCCTTGGTCGCGCCGTAAAGGTCCATCGGGAGATTGCTCGTGACTTCGCGCATAGACGGGCGCATGCGCCCCATCGCTGCAGTGCTACTGGTCATGATGAACTTCTTGCAGCCGGCGCGGGCCGCCATCTCCAGCAGCATGACCGTCGCGCGGGTGTCGTTCATGAGCATGGCGCTCGGAGTTTCGCCCCAGCCGAGTGCGATATGGATACAGGCGTCACAGCCCTTGAGCCCTTCGCTAATCTTGTCGAAATCGGTGAGGGATGCCTGGACAAAGCTGACATTGGGGTTGACACAAAGGGACGGGACCTTGTTCGGATGTCTTGTCGCGACAACCACCTCATGACCCTTCTCGAGAAGGGCTCTGACCACATAATGTCCGATGAATCCTGTACCGCCTGTAATGAAAACTCGCATAAATGTCTCACCTTTAAGCTAGTGAAATAATCCCCTTTATTCTTGTGCTATAAATATAAATTCCTTTATGCCAATAGTAACGAACTTTTTGCGCAAAAAACTTATAAATTGCATAGACAGCGTTTATGCGTTTTTGTACATTTATGCATAGAAAACCAAAAACGTTTTTTCAGCGCTTGGGGAAGCTCAAAAATGCGACTTTCTTTTCGGTGCTGTTAACAAAGGAGCCCAGCAATGGCACACTATCTATTTACCTCTGAATCCGTGTCCAAGGGACACCCGGACAAGGTTGCCGACCAGATTTCCGATTCCATCCTCGACGCCTGCCTCGCGCAGGACCCGAAGAGCCGCGTCGCCTGTGAAACGCTCGTGAACACGGGCCTCGTGGTGATTTCCGGCGAAATCACTACCAAGGCCGTCGTCGACTTCCAGGAAGTCGCCCGCAACACCATCAAGAACATCGGCTACGTGAACCCCGACCTGCAGTTCGACTACAAGGGCTGCGCCGTGCTCGTTGCCATGGACAAGCAGTCTCCGGATATCGCCCAGGGCGTTGACGCCAAGGCCGCCGAAGGCAAGGAAGACGACAAGCAGGGTGCCGGCGACCAGGGCATGATGTTCGGTTACGCCGTGAAGGAAACCAAGGAACTGATGCCGCTCCCGATCAGCCTCGCCCACAAGCTCATGGAAGAAATCCAGAACCTCCGCGAGAAGGGCAAGATCAAGTGGTTGCGCCCGGATGCCAAGTCCCAGGTGACCGTCGAATATGACGAGAACGACAAGCCCGTGCGCGTCGACACCGTCGTCATCTCCACCCAGCACGACGACAAGGTGAATGGCAAGGAACTCAAGCACTCCGTGATTGAAAAGGAAATCATCGAGAAGCTCATCAAGAAAGTCATCCCGGCCAAGCTTTTGGACAAAAAGACCCGTTACCTCGTGAACCCGACCGGCAAGTTCGTTGTCGGCGGCCCGCACGGCGACTGCGGCCTCACCGGCCGTAAGATTATCGTCGACACCTACGGCGGCATGGGTCGTCACGGTGGTGGCGCGTTCAGCGGCAAGGACCCCTCCAAGGTCGACCGCAGTGCAGCTTACGCCGCACGCTACGTGGCAAAGAACATCGTGGCTGCAGACCTCGCCTACCGTTGCGAAGTCCAGCTCGCCTACGCTATCGGCTACTCCAAGCCGGTGTCTGTTCTCGTGAATACCTTCGGTACCGGCAAGATCGACGACCGCAAGATCGAAGAAATCGTCGCGAAGAACTTCGACCTCTCTCCGGCCGGCATCGAGAAGATGCTCGACCTGAGGAAGCCCGGCTACGTGCAGACTGCCGCCCTCGGCCACTTCGGCCGCACTGGCGCCCGCTTCACGTGGGAAAAGACCGACAAGGCCGAGGCTCTTAAAAAAGCCGCTCGGCTCTAATGCTGGCTAAGAACCTCCGGTAAAGCCTCGCTCCCACCTAAAGGTGGCCATGTACACTAAGCACTAAAGTGCTAAGTGTCCAAAGCTCGCCACCACGACTCGTATAAGACGAGTCGCTTGTGGCTCGGAAGTTAAACAGTCTTAAATCAGTTTACGAGAAGCGCCCGGCATTTGCCGGGCGTTTTCATGTCGAGCCGCTTGTAGCCCACAGAAGACCGAAGCCGCTACTTTACGACGACAAAGGAGCGGCGGTCTACGCCAGGAGCCTGAACGCGCATCACGTAGACTCCGGCAGGCAGGCTGCGCGTAATCCAGGGCATGTCTCCGATGCGGGCGGGAGCGACCTCGATTTTACGCACAAGCAAACCATTCGTATTGTAGAGGCTCACGCGGAAGTTTCTCGCGAGCGCAAGTGCGGCGGAATTCATTGCGAGTCCCAGGCCCTGCCCAGACGAATCAGCCGCCTTCACGAGCGTGACATCGAACTGGTCGATGTTCGGACCGTCCTTGCCATCGAGCGTCGCGAACTTGACCGTATTCTCGCCGGCGGCCAAATTCAGATTCACCGAGACGGTCTCCCAAGTAGTCCATCCGACAGTAGCATCAAAGGCTTGCTCCACGCGGGATTCCCCGACGCTGATGGTGAGGGAGCGTGATTCTCCCGAGCCGTTCGAGAAATCGATATCAAACTTGTAGAGACCGGCCGCATCCACCTTCACGGGAATCGTAAAATCGCCGCCCTTGTCGAAATTCACGTAGCCTTCGCCGTTGAAGCCGATATTGCTGCTTTCAACGACACCCCCGTTGATAGTTCCCTTCTCGGCCTGGTAGGCCTTTTCGGCCTTCTTCTCTACACTGCTGGAACTTTGCGGAATCACAGAAGAACTGGATACGGGCGGCATCGCATCGCAAGCGGTTGGGCTTTCGAGATTGGCGCCGGCACCGGCCTTCACCGCGGCCTCCACCTCGCTCGCCTGGAGCATGAAGCCCGTGTAATCGTAAGGCGGAGTGAACGAAGATCCCGTCCCCTTCGTATTTCCCGTGCAATTCGTAAAGATGTTATCGATGGTCTCGTTCACGCCCGTACCGTTCGCATTGCCGGTATAAATCGGGTTTGACTCGTTGATGAACACGTTCCTTTCGGTGCGGACCGTACACATGTGGCCCGCCGAAACCCCCAGCACGTCCGTCCCGTTCGTGATACTCGCGTCTCCCGTCAAAAGGTTGTTCACCACATGCACGTTGCCGTAGCGGCAGCGCGGCTTGCGCTGGTTCGCCGCCTTCCACCAGTTGAACATGTAGGTCACGTTCAGCTTGCCCTCGCTCACGGGCTCGTTGTCGGAACTGCCGATGAGGTTCGAGAGATTGTGCGTGCTCTTTTTCTTGTAGCCGAAGATGCACCAGGTAAACGTCACGTTGTCCGCGCCCTTCACCACGTCGGCATTGCCGTCCTGGCCGTCCCAAAATTCGCAGTGGTCAATCCAGATGTTCTTCGCCTCGCCCTCGATGGTGAGGTTGTCCCACGCCTGGTCGGCATTGCTGCCCGGCCCCTGAACGACGATGTTACGGACAATGATGTTCGACGCCTTGTTCGTGATATGGATGGGCGCCTTCAGGAGCGTCCCCGGTTTGAGACCGATTATCGTCTTGTTCGAGGCCGTGATGTTCAGGCGACTGCCGGAGGTTCCGCTCCAGCCGTTCCCGAGAGTCCCGTCGATGTAGATGACCCGCGGAGAAGAATCCTTGGCATACTTTTGCAGGTCGTCAAAAGTCTTTACGGTAATGGGGGCAGCATTCCCGCCGCCGGTCACCTCGAAGGCGGTAGACGAACGGCCCGAACGGGTCGCCCAGCCGATGGGCTTGCACTGGTCAACAGCCGCAGACGCACAAACCGCAAGCGCGCACAGCACAGGCAAAAATCTGGATGAAAAATCGAACATTCCGCATACTCCTGGCGCCACCAAGCGCCGTACCGTAAAACTACCCTTTTTCAGCCCCGATAAATACGAACGGCTTGAAAAAAACGTTTACATGTTGTCCATGAGTAACGCAGAAACGCCTTTTTAGGCTTTAATCGTCAGTATTGTTCTACGGTCAAGCCCTTATTGCGCAGCAGTTTGAGGACGTTGTCGCCCCTGCCCGTCATGTGCGCAGCCCCCACGACAATAAATACCTTGCGGTCTGCCGAGAGGAAACTGGCAATGGATTCCGCCATTTTCCGGTTGCGAGATATATAGACACGCTCTTCAATTTCCGCCTGAAGCAAGGAATCTTCGGCGCATCCGTCTTCTTCACCCAAGTACATGGCGGTTCGGAACAGAGAATCATCCCCCCTCTTCCAGGATTCCATCATCAACGTAATCGACGAATCCATCAGTCGCATATCCCTTATCGTCGATTTCAGGTAATATATTCCGATAGAATCCGGGACGCCTTCACCCGCAAGGGCGTTCACCTGTTCTTCGACGGTCTCTAGCGCAAGAATCTTTTTCTGCGTTTCATGTGCGCGATGCAGGAAGAAGAAGTCAATTCCAAACCTGGGATCAAAACCGCGTCTCATGACAGCGATGGAGCCAATCGTCATCGCCGCAGCCCACGGCTTATAGCCGTATAACGCATCCGACGGGATGTACCAAGAAAGGCAGAGGCTGTCAAACGAACTCAACACGTCTTCGGGCAAAATCTGGGCAAGCGTTTTGCCTTCTTCCAGTTTGCCCAGCAATTCCGTTTGCACCGCAATATCCTTCACCACCGCCGTGTCGGACATATCAAGTTCTACCGCGAGTTCTTCGGAGGCATCGAACGCGTTCGTTATTACCGTATCCAGCGGATAAAACGAGCGATCCGCAAAATGGACGCTCCCCATAAGGTACACGCTGGAATTCGAATCCGAAATCTTCCAGAGCATATGCTTTTTGGGCGAATTCTTGTCGATTGTGGTGCACCCCAGAAGGAACAGCACCGAGAAAAGACCGAGTAAAAATGTTTTGGAACAAATATTTCGCATATAAGATTACCAGAGATACACACCCAAGGTTAGTCCAAAGGTATTGACGATAAAGCCTTCATCGTACGTTTTTTTGCTGCTAGAGCAATCGTCGTAGAAGTTCCCGAATTGAGCCATGTACTTGAACCTTAAAGTAAAGGCGAACGAAGCTCCTAAAATTTCAGTCGGCCTCGTCATAAAGAAACGAAAATCGGCATTCGCGCCAAGCGACACTACATTAGACGAGCATTCACTACAACGCCAATCATCCCTTTGGTCAACGACGTTCAGAAAATAGTACTTTCCATAACCAAGGAATGGTTCAACCTTCAAGAACCTGGAATCGAACACCGTATATCCTATATTCACCCCGTAGGATTCATCGGCAGTCTTATCTAGGAACCGACTTCTCTCTAGGTAACTTGCGTAGGTCAGAAGCCCCGATGTATAGAGGAAACTGGCCGAGATTCTCCAGACCTGCAAACTCGCCTCGAACATAATCGGGAACTTCATATTGGATTCAAGGACATCCGTCCCTGCAATAAAGCCCATCCACGAGCCGAGATACACGCCCAGACCTCCACTATAATACTTGTACGTCCACGGATCCTTCTTGATCCTCTGTTGCTCTTCAATGGTCGCCTCTATAGCAGGTACGACCTGATCTTTGAGGTAACGCGTATGCTCCGAATACGGATAATGATCGATAAAGTTTTTTGCGCGCATCAAAAATATATCAGCACACGTCGAATCGGCAATCAACATCGAGAAATAGAACCGGCGTCCGGGCATGAAATGTATATCGAAATTGACGGCAAGATCGATATACGAAAGTACGGCAAAAAGTTCCTTCTGCTCAGAACTGATTTCGGAAGCATTGATAACTTGCACCAGTGAATCGATCACGTTTCTGTTAAGAAAATCGTAGTTCTTACGGAGGTATTTTTCCAAGGCGTCATCGGCGGACTCACGAATCGGCGCTTTTTGCTTGTAAGTACTGTCTATAACTCTTCGATTGTAATCTGCAAAAAGACGAATGCCTTCCTCATACCGGCCAATTATAAAATCGACTAAATATTCCTCCTTCTCCGTCAAAGGAGCGCCTTCCTTCGTCTCGCTCTTGAGATAATCGAGTGCATCGCCCGCCCTTTGGAAATCTCCTTTTTCTATAGACTTAAGCAAAGTCGAGCGCGCCCTTTTATGAAGTTCCGCCTTGGAGGGGGCCGTCAAATCCAACGCAAAAAGTGCAGGCGCAAGCGCGCATACAAGAATAATGGCATGAATCAATATACGTTTCATAATAGACCTCCTACCAGAAATAAACGCCTAAGCCCAAGCCGAAGAACAGCGTGACGCCTTCACCCCAAGCATAAGCGTTGTTTATGTCCACATATGCAAAGCCAGCCTTCCCGACCAAGGAAAAGCTAAACAGTTTCTCGACAGAATGGAACATGTATGCCGTAATGACCTTGAGATCCACGTTGACCCCCGCAATCAAGGCATTTCCATCAAAATCGGAGAAGAAAGAACCCGTATCGTAAACATCCTGTCCATTCGTAGGCGTTTCATTGCTTTGATGATAAATATCCTTGACACCCACATACATACCCGTTATGCCGTATTCCACATACGGGCGCACCTTCAGGTAACGGCTGTCATACACAACCATTCCCATACCGAATGCAAATGTCGTAAAGCCCGGAACCCCCAGGTTTACAATATCGAACATCGGAACAAAACGGCCTAATTGCAGATATAGTTCCATCTTGATTTCGAATTCATACGCTTCGAATTTTTTCTCGTTGTAATAATCCTCAAAGGAATTCACTATTCCGCCCGAAAGCAAGAAGACATTCAACCCGAACCCGCTCGTGTATAGTTTATACCTTATCAAGGCCTCTTTATTTGCGGCTCGTTTTTCTAGGAAATAATTATAGGAGTACTTGCGTTCAAGGGGGGCAATAATACATTTCTCAATCCACGGCGTGTCCGGATCGTCCGGATTTTCCTTCACATATGTACGCGCAAGCCATGCAACATGTACGGTCATTTCACTGATTTTATATGTATTCGCCAAACAAACGAACAATTCAAGTTTTTTCTTCTCGGCATCGGAAAGCTGCGAATTTTTCACCATATTTTCGAACACATAAAAAACGCTACGCGATGTATCCTTTTTCCCGATTTGTTTGGCGACAAAAGCAGAAAGTCCATCGGGAGAAGGTACTTCGCTGATTTTTTCAAGAGTGTCAGGCAAATTCCTGTAGTATTTTACCAGGTACTCAGTAAGGGAGTTGTACATTTTCGCCTTGAGATAAACAACCTCGATTTCGAGCAATGATATCGGGAGGATTCCATCGGTCTTTTTCTCGGCAAGCATTTCAGTCAAGGCCAGAATACCTGTTGTATCCTTCGCCTGCAAAGCAGAAAGCATCTGTTCACGAAGCCTATAGACCAAGTCCATTTCCGAGGGCTCTGACAGCAGGCTTTCTTCAAACGAGTTTGCAAAGCACAGGCAAACCGAAAAGAGCAGTATCAAGCTAATTCTTTTCATGTTCGCCCCTACCTGAATCAAGAAGGAATTCCACAATCGTTACCGGGCAGGCTTTATCCGACCGAATCGTTTTAACATAGACATAGTTTGTGCCAAATTTGCGGGCTGTTTTCCTCAACCATTCCTCATCCGCCCAGTTGTCCCGAACAAACATACATTCCTTGCTATCCGGCAAGTTGTATACCTTAGTCACCACAAGTTCAAGTTTATCAGAAAGAACTGGAATATCGCTTGCAAAGACAACTTTTACAGGAGTCTCCGCATTAAGCCGGGGCTTTTTCTCGACGGATTCTCGCAACAAGTATTCAGGGATGCAGCCGACAAACAATGCCGACAGCGACATGCATAAAAGAATTCCAAAAGCAAGAAAATAACGACTCACTCCACCCCTCCATTCCGATACGCTACAGCACGTAGAGTGCAAGAAAAACCGTAAACGCGGCAAACACGAGCACCACAGGCACCAAGAACCAGAAGCAGATGAAGCTTATTTTCAAATCGTAGAAGAACATCTTCCACCATCCGCGACGCGTCTTGCTGATTTCGGCTCGACAATCGGGGCAGATGTTGCCCACCTTGTTGCGCACGCGGATAGCCATGTTGCTCTGCAAGGGGGTCATACCCACCTTGTCGTTGAATTCCTTATTGCATTTAGAACAAGTTGCCTGCATGCTCAAAATGTAGTAATTACTTTCCCTTCTTTACGGCAATCAGCACTGTAGATCCGAGAATCAGGACAATACCCGCGATGAGCCTGCCCGTGAGGATTTCGCCAAAGACAAGCACGCCTATCGCCACGGCGGTCACGGGTTCAAGCGCACCGAGAATCGCCGTGGGCGTAGACCCGATAATCTTGACCGCCTTCACCATGAATATGAGCGAAAGCACCGTCGGCACGAGGCCCAACATAAAGCCCCAACCCCACGAACTCGCCTGCGTAAAGAGCGGCGGGAACCCTGAGCCGAAAATCACCGAATAGAGCAACAGGAAAACGAGGCAAAAGCAGATGGCATAGAACGTCATCTTCACCGCACCCATCTGCAGGTTGATGCGGTTCGCCATGACCATGTAAATCGCATACGAGAGCGACGAGGCAAACACGAGCGCAAGGCCAGCCGTGCTCAAGGCGGTGCCGTCGCCGCCCCGCCCAAAAAGCTGCGTCTTGTCGATTTCATCTTGGCATTCTCCTTCTTTTGCCTAGGCGTCATGCTGCGGCGTAGGCGGCCTTGATCTTGGGAAGCAGGTACTTGGCCGACTCGATGCACGGCATGAGCGTGTCCGCCACGCGTTCGCACTCGATGACGTACCACTTGAAGT
>CACXXH010000097.1 GCA_902771595.1 Fibrobacter succinogenes
CGGAATCATCATTCCATTTCAACTTTCCACGTTTGATCCTATTTGCATCAAGAGAATTTATGGAGAACGAAACAAAATTGTCGAAGTTATCATCCAAAGATGACACGTCATAGCGCGCATAAGAGCCTATTTTCCGTTCAATGACAGCATCCGTTTTGGGAAGCTTATACGAGAAACAGTCATAGATATAAGCCAAAACCAAAGGTATTGCTATAATAAGAAAAGCAGTCCATTTTTTGCTCATTACATTACCTCATGAATATCTCTAAAATACTTTTATTCGCCCCCCATTATCGTAAAAAAAATTTACCCCATCAAGAAATGGGGTAAATTCAGATTTCCGTCATCGCTGTGTGCCGTATCGCGACGGCAATAAGGCAAATTACACTTTCAATTCACCGGCGTCGATATTAGCCCAATCCGGAACGGCGTCGATAGCCGGACGCACCTCTTCCGTGACAAATTTGACAACCTGTCCCGGAGCGCGGCCCACGAACTTGCGGAGGTCGAGGATTTCCTTGAGCTTAGCTTCGGTGATGCCGAGTTTCTGGAACTTTTCGTTCTTCAGAACGCGTTCGAGCAAGTCGTTGTCCTTGCCCTGTTCCTTCACGACCTTGCCGGCTTCCATGGACATCACGCGGATTTCTTCGTGGAGTTCCTGACGGTCGCCGCCATTCTTCACGCCTTCCATGATGATGTTTTCGGTAGCCATGAACGGGAGTTCGGCCATGATGCGCTTTTCGATAACCTTCGGGTAAACGACGAGGCCGTTGGTCACGTTTTCAGCGATGATGAGCATGGCGTCCATAGCGAGGAATGCTTCCGGAATGGCGAGGCGCTTATTGGCGCTGTCGTCAAGCGTACGTTCGAACCACTGCGTTGCCTGCGTGAAGGCGGTACTGTTGACCTGAGCCATCACGAAACGGGCCAGGGAGCAGATACGTTCGCTGCGCATCGGGTTACGCTTGTAAGCCATGGCAGAGGAACCGATCTGGGTCTTTTCGAACGGTTCTTCCACTTCCTTCACGCCCTGCATGAGGCGCATATCGGTAGCGAACTTGTGCAGAGACTGAGCAATGGAGCTGAGCACCTGGTTCACGCGGTTGTCCCACTTACGGGTGTAAGTCTGACCGGTGATGGTGAGCACGCGCTTGAAACCGGCCTTCGCGGTCACGCGGCGGTCGAGTTCCATAATCTTTTCTTCGTCGCCGTTGAACAGATCCATGAAGCTGGCCTGGGTACCGGTGGTGCCCTTCACGCCGCGGAACGGAAGCACTTCGATGAGGAAGTTCAGTTCTTCGAGGTCAATAAGCATGTCCTGGAGCCAGAGGCAAGCGCGCTTACCGACGGTCGTGAGCTGGGCGGCCTGGAAGTGCGTGGCGCCGAGCTGGGCCATGTCCTTGTATTCCATGGCAAACTTGGAAAGCTTGTCCATCACGCGGCAAAGGCGCTTGCGAACGAGGATCATGGCCTGCTGCATCTGGATAAGGTCGGTATTGTCGCCCACGAATGCAGACGTTGCACCGAGGTGGATGATGCCCTTGGCCTTCGGGCACTGGACGCCGTAAGCGTAAACGTGGCTCATCACATCGTGACGGCGGCGCTTTTCTTCTTCTTCGGCGACTTCGAAGTTGATGTCCTTCTCGTGAGCCTTCAGTTCGTCCACCTGCTCCTGCGTAATCGGGAGGCCGAGTTCCATTTCGGATTCGGCGAGGTAAATCCACAGCTTGCGCCAAGTTTGGAACTTGTACTGCGGGCTGAAGATGAAGCTCATTTCCTTGCTGGCGTAACGCTTGATAAGCGGACTTTCGAACTGATCGCGCATAAAAAATGTCCTTGTTAAGATTTAACAAGGACAAATATAGAAAATAAGGAGAATTACCTTCTCTGGTACGCATCCGGAAGTTCCAGGAAATTATAGCCTAGCAGCACACGACCGCCCAGGTTTTCACCCTTCCCTTCTTTTCGTTCAATGATAATTTCCAAGTCTCCTCCACTTTCAGCCGCAAAATCAACCAATTCAAACGGATTTGATGTTGATTCCGATCTTGCAATCGTTCTGCCATTTTGCTTTACCTTGAGGTTTATATCTTGCGGAAGCCTGCCATACTGAGCAACGGCAGTCCCACTTGAAAGCCATGCAATCGCAATACGGTATTTCCTTCCACTCTGAATACCGCTTTCGGTGAATGAAATCCTTTTATTCACGAAAAAATCCTCCTTATTGCCATTCCAAAAACGGGAGCGATTCTTTTCAAACATGGCTCTGCCATCAGGAACACCCATAGCATAATCACCATTATCGGGATCATGATCCTTCGCCCCAATAATTTTCTTGATACTAGATGTCAGTAAAAGCGCCTTCACGACCTCAGGGTGCCACCTATAAAACGGATAACGCTCCAACAAAAGGGCTATGGAAGCAGTTGTATAAGGAGTCGAAGAACTTGTCTGGGTAAAATAAGGAGCTATTACTTCGTAGCTTAATTTTTTATATCTATATGCAGCAGCCCCCTTGTCAGGGAAAAGGATATCAGAGAAATTTGCTATTTCCGGTTTGACATAAGATTGACCCTTAAAAGAGGGATCGCCTTTTTTAGAATACTTGGGATTAGCCCAACTTGATGTCTGATGATATGTCAAATTATTATGCACTGCACCAACGGAAATCACATTAACCCCCGTGGCCATTTCAGAAATATGGCCGTCATCAGGATTCAACAGTCCCGCATTTCCCGCACTAGCCACTTCAATCGTTCTTGTATCATAAATAAAATCATCTATCTCTGCCGCATTGTAAGTCTTATTCGGTTTTCCGTATGAATGATTGCCAATATAAACTTTAGGAATTTTTTCGTAGCCATTACTGGGAGCAAATATTCCGCAACCTATATCTAGTCCATAGATAGTCGCCCCAGGAACAACATGGTTTAACACCCAAGTCGTCTTTGTCGCGTGCGCAATTCCATGAGTAGTCCCCTTCATTGTAAGCATAACATACTTATCAGCCGGAACATGGTTGTATTCTACAAACGGGGTTCCAATATCCGTGACTGAAACACCTATGTTATTCCCAGTATATCCTTGATTAATGGACGTTTGATACAAATATGAATTTTTTTCAATAGCCGTATAATTCCACAAATCAATATTTTCTGTAACATCTTCTTTTGTATCAGGATCTTCACCAACGGCTTTATCCAACAACGTACAATTGTTCTTTCCAACACAATCATCATACGCTTTTTCTAACAGAATGTCTTCCCAAAATCTTGTATTTGGACAGGTATTTTTATCTTGAGCATGGTCCTTCATGTATTTAGCTCTCGCCGTATCCTTATCTTCTATTTCATTAATCTTCTTCAAATACTCCGATTCTGGTATATCATTTTTATTATTAAGAGAATACCACCTTTTTCCATTACGGTGTTCAAAAATACCTTCCGTTGCAGTTATACGCTCCTCCGAATAACTAGCATCTTTCGCCAAAACCCTCGGCTTAGCAACATCCGCCTTCACAAAAGCCTGCGGAGTATTACGGACCTTTGAATTATGGCGTCCAAGAACGTCCGTTTTAGCCTTTGACACGTTTAGTTTTGCCGATGACACCGCGACAGATTCCTCTGCTGCAGAAGCGTTCAACGCAAACGCTCCACACAAAAATAAAGTTAAACCTAATTTTTTCATTGTTTCTCCTATATTATAAAAGCAAATGAACAGATTTGTTCAATGCCAAATTAAATTTAAGCATATTAAATCCATCTACCAATAATTCTTATACTAAATTATTCTTACAAAGTAATGTTAACTTTGTCAACAAAAAAAAGACTTTCCCCTATTTTAGGGAAAGTCTTCAATATTCAAAAAAAAATTCTGACGTTTACACTTCGCTTGCGAATTCTTCCATGCTCTTGCGCACGGGGTGCCTGGGCGAAGGGCCGCCGTTCTCGGGGTCGGCGTAGCCGATATCCAGAAGGCACGCGAGCTTTAAATTATCCGGGAAATCAAAAGCACTCTCGATGTAGGAGGCGTTGAACCCGCGGGCCCAAAGGGTCGCAAGCCCGAGGTCGGTCGCCTGCATCATCATCGATGTGGTGACGATGCTAGCATCCATCACGCCGCTGTTGAAGTTGTCGTTGTACTTTTCGGCGGTATAGCATTTGGGCTCATCGTAGCAGACCATGAGTACCACCGGGGCGTTGTAGGCCATGCGGGTAATACCACGAATCTTTTCGAGCGCTTCGGGCGACTTGATGACCTTCACGGTCACGGGCTGGGCGTTGACGGCAGTCGGCGAAATGCGGCCGGCCTCAAGTACCTGTGCGAGTTTTTCGGGTTCCACCGCCTTGTCAGTGAAGGCACGGCAGCTATAGCGGTTTTTCGCAAGTTCAATAAACGACATGGATACTCCTTGATTTGCCTTCTTAATATAAATTTTCTAAATTTGCGCGCATGAAGAATTTTTACGTTACAACCCCTATTTACTACGTTAACGACGCCCCGCATATCGGGCACTCCTACACCACCGTCCTCGCGGACATCCTCACCCGCTTCCACAAGATTCTCGGTTACCAGACGTTCTTCTTGACCGGTACCGACGAACATGGCCAGAAGGTGCAGCGCGCCGCTGCCAAGCGCGGAGTCGACCCGCAGGAACACGTGGACGAGTACTACCACCGCTTCGAAGACCTGTGGAAGAAGATGGGCATCTGTAACGACTTCTTTATCCGCACCACGATGCCGGAACACAAAGCGTTTGTGCAGGAATGCCTCCAGAAGCTCTGGGACAAGGGCGAAATCTACTCGAAGGAATACGAGGGCTGGTACTCCGTCGGCGAAGAACGCTTCTTCGGCGAAGACGAACTCGACGAGAACAAGTGCGACCCCATCAGCCACCGCCCGGTGGAATGGCTCAAGGAAAAGAACTACTTCTTCAAGATGGGTTCTTACCAGCAGAAGTTGATTGACTTTTTGGAAAGCCACAAGGACTGGATTGTGCCGGACTACCGCTGGAACGAAATCCGCGGGTTCCTGCGCCAGCCGCTGAACGACCTTTGCATCAGCCGTCCGAAGATCCGCCTCAGCTGGGGCATTCCGCTCCCGTTCGACCAGGATTACGTGACTTACGTGTGGTTCGACGCGCTGCTCAACTACGTGAGCGCTTCCACCGCCTTCCACAAGACTTATGCCGACGGCACGCCGATCTGGCCCGCCACCTACCACCTCATCGGTAAGGACATTCTCACCACGCATAGCGTGTACTGGCCGACCATGCTCATGGCGCTCGACATCCCGCTCCCGCAGCACATCCTCGCCCACGGCTGGTGGCTCGTGAACGGCGGCGAAAAGATGAGCAAGTCCGCAGGCAACGTCGTGAACCCGATGGACTACATGGAAAAGTACGGCATCGATGCGTTCCGCTACTTCCTCGCCCGCGAAATGGTCGTCGGTCAAGACGCAAACTTCACGCACGACGGATTCGTACGCCGCATCAACAGCGACCTCGCCAACGACCTCGGCAACGTGCTGAACCGCGTACACCGCCTGGTGCTCAACAACTTTGAAGGCAAGCTCCCCGCAGCGACCGCCATTGGCGATGCCGAGAAGGAAGTCATCGACCTCGCGAACAAGGTCATCGAAGAAATCAAGGAAGGCCTGCCGCAGGCTCGCCTCTCGCAGTCCATCGAGACCATCATGCAGTTGGTGCGCAGCATCAACCGCTACCTCGAAGTCAAGGCCCCGTGGAAGCTCGCGAAGGACCCCGCCCTCAAGCACGAACTCGCGACCGTGCTCTACGTGTCTGCCGAAGCCGTGCGCCTCTCGCTCTGCCTGCTGTGGCCGGTGATTCCGGGCAAGGCCGAAGAAGGCCTCGCCATGATCGGTTCCAAGTTCCAGAGCGCTGAAGACCTCGCCTGGGGAATCCTCAAGGGTGGTGAAACATTCGGCGAAGGCAAGCCGCTCTTCCCGCGCATCGAAGAAGAAGTCAAGAAGCAGGAAGCCCAGCCGAAGCCCAAGCAGAACAAGCCCCTGATGGCCGCCGATGTGCCGGCCGCCATGGACATGCGTGTGGCCCAGATCAAGGAAGTGGCCGACCATCCGGACGCAACGAGCCTCTACGTGCTCAAGGTCGATGCGGGCGAAGGCGAACTCCGCACCATCTGCAGTGGCCTCAAGAGCAGCTACAAGGCCGAAGAACTGAAGGACCGCAAGATCCTCCTGTTCGCGAACCTCAAGCCGAGCGCACTGCGTGGCATCATGAGCCAGGGCATGCTCTTTGCCGGCGACCTTGACAACGAAGCGCACACCTGCAGGCTCGTCTCCGTGCCCGAAGACGCGAAGCCGGGTGACCGCGCCCTGTTCAAGGGTGTCGCCCCGAGCGAACCGCGTGAACTCAAGGTGAAGGACTTCGAGAAGATTGCGCTTTCCGTGAAGGGCGGCGCCGTGTTCTGCGACGCTCTCGCTCTTGAAGTGAACGGGAAGCCGGTGACCTGCGACGTGGCCGACGGTAATGGGGTCCACTAGTTATATAGAGACCGCCAGTTCAACCAACAACCACTTGTTTTAAATGCGAGTATTCCTTCTTGGAATACCGCATTTTTTGTTAGCAGCGTCACAAACAAGTGCATTTCATCTCCATTCCATACACTTTCGTCGAATTTTCAACAGGCAAGCTCCCTTTTTCTGTTTTTTGCGGTATATTAAGGGCATGAGATACTTCTACCTGACCGTCATCGCCGTCCTTATCACGCTCAGCGGATGCACCATGCACCCGCCTTCGGCATCTGGTTTCATGGAAGCGATGGAACGCACGATTGACGGCCCGGACAAGAGCGGCGTCATCTCCGCGACGGCGAAGAAGAACAACTTCAGCATGTCGGCCGACGAATGGGAAATCCCTATCGGCCTCGAATACGTCAAATCGACAAACAACGGTTTCGTCTCGGGATTCGGGCTACTCCCCTCCCCGTATTTCGTCGTGGGGTTCGGCAACCAGTACCTAGCCACGCGAGTCTGGGCTTCCGCCATATGGGTCGGCGTCACGGTCGCCATCGTCTGCGCCTCGGGGTACTGCAGCGACGACGATGAAGATGGAGAATACAGCTACTCTTACGAAAGCGACGACGATGACATTGTACTGGACAGCTGGCTGGCCGCATGGACGGAACTGTTCAGCGGCGGTTTCTCGCTCATACAGCAAATCCCCATCGGGGACGCCCTGCGCATCGGTGTCGAAGAATATATCTGCCGCAACATCTGGCTAAACTTCAGCGATTTCGGGGAACAGGAAGACTTCGGGAACGTCGAACTCGGTATCGGGGGCTACGTCAGTTTCCGCTTCGGCATCCACAGGCTCTCGCTCGAAGCCCGTTACGCCATGCTCGACTTCAACCCGTCCAAGCCGCGCCTGACCGTAAGCCTCTCCTACAACTACTCCGTCCCGCTCAAGAGAGTCACGGCAAACTAAACCAGGGGCCAAGCAACAACTTTACGGCACCGCAATCTTGTATATCTGCGGCCAGTATTTGCCCGTAACCCACAGGTACTTGCCATCGTAAGCAATCCCGTTCAGAACATCAATGTTGCGGAACTTCTTGTAGATTTCGCGCCCCTTCGAAGAAAAATCCAGATATTTCAAGACCTTCCCGCTCGGCAGATCTATTACCGCAATAAGCGGGGACTGCCATATATTTGCGTACAAAGTATTCCCGACAATTTCAAGTTCGTTCAGATTCGTCACCGGCTTACCTTCATCGGTCACACGGATTGAGCCCACCACGTTGAAGGCCCCGAGCGCAATCTGCAGAAGTTCATCGCTGCCGTTGCTCATCAAAAGTGCGCTCTGCCAGTACGTGAGCCCCCACCCCTCGGTCGGAATGCGGAACTCGCCCTTCGCACGGAAAGGTTTGCGGTTGTAGATAAAGGCCTTTCTGGATTTCCACGTGAGGTAGAAGATGTCGTCGCCGACTGCGATGGAGCCTTCCCCGAAATAGCGTTCCGCAAGTCGTGCGGAATCGAGAATCTTGCCTTCGGGCGTACGGCGGTACAGGCCGGATTCACCATACTGCCCTGTAGTTTCAATCAAATCCTTGCCATCAAAGAAGAGTCCCTGCGTAAAATGGGATGTTTCGTGCGGGATGGAATCGAGAATTTCAGGAACGACGCGCGGAGCACCGGCATAGGCCATGGACGCGAGAACAATGAGGGCTAGCAGATAAGAACGCATAAGCAAAAATTACTAATTTATGATATATGGGCGAACTCAGGACACCGGCCAAAGTCAAGATTATCGTGGGAATCCTCGCGAAGGATGCCCAATCAGTCGAGGCTGTCCGAGCCACGCTCCGCGAAAAATTTGGCGAAGAAGACCTGAACCTGGAACCATTCCCCTTCACGTTCACCAACTACTACATCGACGAAATCGGAAGCGCCCCGGTCCGTGCGTTTTTCAGCTACGAGACGCTCGTGGAACGCGAAACCATCGTCGACATCAAGCTGTGGACAAACGATATCGAACTCGAAATCGCGAAGCAGAACGGCACTCCGGGACTAAGGCCGGTAAACCTTGACCCGGGCTACATGACCCTCGGGCAATTCTTCCTCGCGACTACCAAGGACCAGCGTCAGCGCGTGTACATGCAGCGCGGCATATTCGTAGAACCGACGCTGTACTTCCAGGATGGGCATTTTCATGCCTTCGACTGGACCTATCGCGACTACCAGAGCGAAAAGTATATCGCCTACCTGGAACAGGTTCGCGCCCGCCTCGCCTACCAGATGAGCACGGGAAAACCCTATCGATTAAGACGGGAGAACAATTAATAATGTGTGATGTGAAATGAGTAATGAATTCACGTTTCATTTCACATTACACACTTCACATCTCACACTTTAAACCTCACATTAAACATTTTTATGAAAGCCGGAATATTTACCATAATCCTTCTCATCATCAGCAACGTGTTCATGACCGCAGCCTGGTACGGAAACCTCAAGCTCAAGGAAATGCACATTTCGACCGACTGGCCGCTTATCCTCGTGATTTTGGCCTCGTGGGGTGTCGCCCTCATCGAATACTTCTTCATGATTCCCGCGAACAA
>CACXXH010000098.1 GCA_902771595.1 Fibrobacter succinogenes
CATGATCCGCAACCTCTACGACGAAGCCCGCATCCCGTTCGCCGCACCGGAAGGATTCAACGGTTCCTGCCGCCTGCACCCGGAAGCGCTCGTGAAGGCCTTTGGCCTTAGCGCTACCGCCGCCGACAAGATGCACAAGGAACTCCTGAAGAAGGGCGCCCTCCTTGCCGACAGCCGCATCAGCCCGAAGCTCCCGCGCAACCTGCCCGCCTTCACCAAGGCCTTCGGCGCCATTGCGAAGAGCAACAAGGTTGAGGCGAGCACGCTGTTCATGCTGCTCCACAGCACGGCACTCAAGTACACCGCCGGCAAGTACTTCCGCCCCGGCATGGTGTTCGCACTGCTGTATTAAGACCGTTCGTGCTTAATCTGAGCAACGCCCAGTTAATACTGGGCGTTTGTTGTTCACGAAAAGTAAATAGCGGCTTGACTTCGGCTGTTTTATCTTCAAGCTTAAAAGGGGCGCCCCTCGCGGAGCGCCCCTTACTCTTCATAGGAGAAAAAAAGTTCTATTTCGCTCTTTATTCTAGCTCTTCTATCAAAATTGCGTCTCTTTGTTCAAGAACCGTATATTTCAATCCAGAATAGCTGGCATCCAACGTGATTTTTACTGTTGCCACGCACATGCAATCATATGTCATGGCTTTGTTCCGAGCGACATCAATATGCAGCGTATCACCGGCGAGATTGAAAGAGACCTTTTCCTGAGCTTTAAGTTCTTCCACGAAGGCCTCCGCCTCGCCCTCATCGCACGGAATTCCAAGGAAGTCGCTTACAAAAATATTGACAGAATCCGCAGCGACAGATATGGATGCGTAAGTAATCAGCATATCCTTTGGAGTGCTTGGCGTATCCACGGCACCAGAATCACCTTCAACCACATCGGCGAGATCCATCAAACACTCGAGAGAATAGTTTTTCGGCGTCACGGTTCTATTACCGCGATTCGATGCAGCTGCAGACGATTGTGGATTCCGATCAAAACCGTTCTTATCACCGCCCTGCGAACTGCTGCTCGTCTCAGTTCTTTCGGTAGACGAGAGCAAGACTTCTGCATCTTTGCTCTCGGACGATTCCTCTTGAACATCACTCGCCATCATGGATGAACTAAGCAGAGTACCCTCTTCCATATCGGACGAACTGAAAGTATTCGCAAGCGGATTGGAATTGGGGTCAACAGTCCCGCCCGACAATTTTTCTCCTGAACAAGCAATCAGGAAAACAATCAGGAGACCGACAGTAGAAAAAACAAACTTCTTAAGCACGATAGGTCTCCTTTATCTTTTCGGTAACTGGGAAAAACTGGAAATTGATTCTACAAACCTGATCCAAATCCTTATACTCGTTCGCAATAGAAAGCACCAACTTGCAGCAGGCATCCAATTCCTTTGTTATCCGGTCCTTTGCTTCCTGGTTCACGCTAAAAGTCACACCGGTAAAGTAACGTTCGCTTGCAGAATAGCGGTCTACAGCGCGGGCAGCCATGTTCGCCATTTCCTTGTGCATGGATCGAATGGCAATAGGCAACGCCTCTTTTGAACCGATAACAGTCTGTTCCGTCTGCGAATACACTTTTTCGCCATCTTTTTTAAGGAACCCGGCTTTTACCAGAAACGCGAGAATGTCCCGAACCTCTTCGGCGGACACATGTTCCTTGCATTCTTCGGCGATATCGCGCGGGCAGGCGCCCGGCATCATAGGGATAAGTTCCCTCAGTACAGGATACTTCCAAGATTCATAATACTGGAAGGCATCCCCATCGACAACGCGAATCTTGTGTTCCATTGCGATTCTCTGCATTTCGAGAAGCGCGGCCTTCTTGACAGAATCCTTCTCGGCATTGCAGAAGGTTACGAGTTCGTAGAAATACTCTTCCTCGAAACCGACAAGCCCCATCGACCTCGCCACGGAAACCGCCTTGACCTTAGACAGTTTGCTCTGCCCCATGCAGACGAGCTTAAGGAAATTCGGAGAAGAAAAACCAGCACTTTTGCAGAATTCACGCCACGAGAATGCGCCCAGCCGCTTACGTTCTTCGTAGTAATCCTTTATATAGAGGTGGTAGTCCTTATATTCGAGAATCGACTTCATATCCATGAATATACGTTTTTCAGGAAAGCAAGTCAACAAGCCTTATTATACAAAAATTTATATTTTACGTTATTTAAAACGTTTTTGTATAAAATATCACACAAATTATGAATATATTATACATCTTGTATAATACACAGGCGCGAGCCGCTCGCCTTCGCCTGACCACAAATCAATTTTCGCAGCCCCGATTCTAGGCACACAAAGGAAAATCCCCCGCATCGGCGAGGGACTTCTTGTGTTTCAAGTTCCGGTTGTACTTTGTCTTGTCGCGGACAACCCTAGTCCGTAACGTGGCTCCGTTCTGGGAGCCGTCTATGCGTCGCATGCGCATCCTGGCGCTTTCAGTTGCAGCATCGGCAACCTTGCCCGCCGCTTTCGCTCTGTTTTTAGCCATAGGGGCCTCCTTAAGGGGCAAATATAAATTATTTTTTAAGACATACAAAGGATTTATATGAAAAAAGCATATTGTGTTCTTTTTTCCGCCCTACTGATGGTCGCCTGTGGCGACGACAATTCTTCATCCGCCAACGATGACGAACTTTCTTCTTCTTCGGAAGAAACCTCTATCGAATCGTCTACGGACGAGGAAATCGTTAGTTCGTCTTCTGAAAAAAAGGAAGAACAGAATTCTTCTTCAAGCGTTCAAGAGGCAAATTCTTCTAGTGGCAAGGTGGAATCTTTGCCTTCGGATGACGGCTGGATTACCACAATAAGCATCGACCGTTTTTCTTTCTTTGATGAAGAACATCTCAGGTACTATTTCCTCGAAGAGGAATGCGATTACGATTCTGCCACAAATTCTTTCAAATGGGTAGCGGAAGACTACACGGGCATTTTTAACCGGTACGACGTGTCGCCGACTACGTTTCAATCCGAATATGGCGGAGATTCGCTTAAATATATGATAGACCATTCATTCGGATTCAAGATGTCTAATGACACTCTATACGAATGCGATTATATCGGGGATGAATGCAACATTCTTCACGCTGCTTATGTTTATGTAGGCAATTCGAATTCCATTTTTTCCACATGGGAACTTGTCGGTAGAATCAGAAACGGAACATTCGTACCCAACCCATCCAATCTTAAACAAACACTTATACTTGAGCCAACCCACAGAACCATAAAATCAAGTTTCAAAGACATCTATAAGCTTTATGGTCCCGGCGAATACTGCTACCAAATTTACCAAATTTTTGAAGACGAATCAAAAGAAAAGTTATGTCGCAACTACTTCATCGAAAACCCGCAAATCACTTCGGACACCGCTTTTATAGCTAGTGGCTTATGGCTCGTACAGAAAGATTCCAACACTGTAAATATTTCTGTAGATGGAAAGGTTATCGAAATCAGCACAACTCTTTCCATGGGAATGCAACCCACGCAATACACAAACTCCGTAATAAAAGTATCCTACCAAGGAACGACCTGCACCAATTGGAACAAGAACCTTGAAGTCACCCAAGAGTATTGCGAAGCTACCGAGCACGACATGGATTTTCTCAAAAATGATTACAGCAACATCCACCATGCTTTTGTCGATCAACTCCTAAGCTACAGCGACAACGATGACGAATTCGAAGAATGCATCAAGCAATTTAACCTAAAATAAAAATTGAGTCTTGATTTAACGCAAAATTAGCACATTACTTTATCAAGAATTTTAAAGCGCTCGGAATTGAATGGCTGGGGATTGCGCATGTGCATCACGGATTGCGCGAAGGTACAGCCGACCGCGACGCTGAATTTGTCGAAGCATTCGCCCGAAAGTATAACGTTCCTTTTTTCTTGAAAAAACTGGACGGCGAAGCGCTAAAAAATGCAGAAGGTTCACTCGAAGAAAACGCAAGGGACGCCAGGTACAAGGCTCTGATTGACGTCACTCTGGAGGCACCCAGTGACTACAGAGTCAATGGATCCTATCGGTCGCGCAGCTCCCTCCAGGATGACACACCCCACACATCATCCATCATCAATCATCAATCATCAATCATCGTCACCGCGCACCATGCGGGCGACCAGGCGGAAACGATGTACATGCGGCTCCGGCGCGGAACAACCCTTGCGGGACTAAGGGGAATTCAGGAAATCCGCGTTTTAGGCAATAGCCAGGGCGTTTCCACCCCCCCCCTCATCATCAATCATCCATCATCAATTATCAATCATCAATCACTTCACTCTCCACATTTTATTTACCGTCCTTTCCTGAACGTGACGCGCGCAGACCTCCTCGCCTACGCCCGAGAAAACGGTCTCGAATGGTGCGAAGACGAAAGCAATGCCGACGTAAAATTCGCCCGCAACTTCATCCGGCACGATGCTCTTCCCCACCTCGAAGAAACATGCCCCGGCGCGACAATGCAACTCTGCCGCATCGCCGGACTTGCGGACAGGGCTTATGCGAAAGTGATGGAGGCTTGTGAGAGAGTTTTTAGCCCGGCTTTGCGGACGGAAAATGCTGATGCTGATCTACATCAGCATGACATGAAGGGCGACAATCAGCATGACATCGTCGCCGGGATGACACAGTGCATTTCACTGAACAAGAAGGCGCTCCGCAAGGTGTTACAGGAACATGCCGACGCTGATCTTTCCGAGCTGTTCCGGCTGTGGGTCTCAGAGCAGGGTTTCCGCTTCCCCATAGCCTTCTTCTACAGTCCCAAGGAGCCGAATTTGCGCATTTGAAAGCGCTGAAGCGGCCCTAAAATTTGTATCTTGCGAGAGTAAAGAAAAAGGATACTAATGAGTCAAGCGAAAAAGCCTGCCCCCCCGTTTAAGAACAAAAATTTCATCATTGTTCTCATCATGCTTGTCCTGCTCTTCGTGATGCTTCCGCTCACGGGGCAAGATAAGGTGCAAGACATGACGCGTACGGAATTCCTCGCCATGATGGGGGATTCCTCCAAAGTCATTACCGAACTTACGCTCCAGAAGACCCCCGACGGCATCATCATCGAGGGCGCCTACAAGATGTCCCCCGAAGAACTCGCCGAGGCCGCGAAGAGCAAGAGCGCTATAGCCCGCTTCACGCACACCGACAACACAGGCGACACGCGCAAGTTCTCGAGCCACATGCTCGAAATCAGCAACGAGCAAATCACCGCATGGGAAATGTTCAAGGGCGTCAAGGTCAAGGTCATCCACGAATCAACCACGTGGATCGAAACCATCATCGGGTTCCTCCCCGTAATCCTCCTTATCGCCTTCTTCTGGATCATGACAAGCCGCCAGATGGGTGGCGGCGGCAAGAACCCGTTCAGCTTTGGCAAGAGCCAGGCAAAAATCCTCAGCAACGACCCGAAGAAGAAGACCACGTTCAACGACGTGGCGGGCTGTGACGAGGCCAAGCAGGACCTGCAAGAACTTGTAGAATTCCTGAAAGCGCCTAAAAAGTACGACGAACTCGGCGGACGTATCCCGAAGGGAGCCTTGCTCGTCGGTCCTCCGGGTACCGGCAAGACGCTCCTCGCCCGTGCTGTTGCGGGTGAAGCCGGCGTACCGTTCTTCAGCATGTCGGGTTCCGACTTCGTGGAAATGTTCGTGGGCGTGGGCGCAAGCCGCGTGCGCGACCTCTTCGAGACTGGCAAGAAGAATGCCCCGTGCATCCTGTTTATCGACGAAATCGACGCCGTGGGTCGCCAGCGTGGCGCAGGCCTCGGCGGCGGACACGACGAACGCGAACAGACATTGAACCAGTTGCTCGTCGAGATGGACGGCTTCGCGGCTAACGAAGGCGTCATCCTGATCGCGGCCACCAACCGCCCCGACGTTCTCGACAAGGCGCTCCTGCGTCCGGGACGTTTCGACCGCCAGATCGTGGTAGGCCTCCCCGACTTGAAGGGCCGTGAAGAAATCCTGAAGGTGCATTTGAAGAAGAGAAAGGTCCCGCTCGACAAGGACGTGGACGTCTCTGCCATCGCGAAGGGCACTCCAGGCCTCGCCGGTGCCGACCTCGAGAACCTCGTGAACGAGGCCGCCCTCCTCGCCGCCAGGTTCAACAACAAGAAGGTCACGATGCTCGACTTCGAGGAAGCCCGCGACAAGCTCAGCATGGGTGCCGAGCGCCGCACGCTCCTCATGACCGACGAAGAGAAGCGCCATACGGCCTACCACGAAGCAGGCCACGCCCTCATGACGCTCCTGTGCAAGCACTCCGACCCGCTCCACAAGATTACGATTATCCCGCGCGGCCGCGCCCTCGGCATCACGATGAGCCTGCCCGAACGCGACCAGGTAAGCTACAGCCGCGAATACGCCGAAGAACGCATCATGATCATGATGTCGGGCCGTCTCGCCGAACTCATCTTCTTCAACCACCAGAGCACGGGTGCCAGCAACGACATCCAGCGCGCTACCGAACTTGCCCGCAAGATGGTCACGGAATGGGGCTTCGACGAAGAAATCGGGCCGGTATGCTACAGCCGCGCCGATGGCGAAGTGTTCCTCGGCCGCGAAATTTCCAAACCCAAGGAAATGTCCGAGATGATGGCCGAAAAAATCGACAACGCCATCAACAACCTCATCAAGCGCATGGACCAGGCGGCACGCAAGCTCCTCGAAGAGAACAAGGACAAGCTCATCGACCTCGCCGAAGCGCTGTTTGAATTCGAAGTACTCGACCGCGAAGAAATCGACAAGGTCATGGCGGGCGAAAAGCTTACCGGCACCAAGAAGAGCCGCCAGTACCAGGCTCTCGAAGAAATGGCCGAGAAGAAAAAGAAAGAAGAAACTCCCCCGCCCGACCCGGGCAGGCAACCGCCTATCGCCCCCGTGGCCGCCGGGACTCCCGTAGTCTCGAAACCCGAAACCGCGGGCATTTCTTCTGTAGACATTCCACCCGAGGAGCCACAGGCCTGATGCTCAAGGATGTATTCGAAAAGACCCGTTCTAACCCATGGAAAATCGGCGACGATGTTATCGACTGCGCAACACCGCTCGTAATGGGTATAGTCAACACGACTCCAGACAGTTTTTTCGACGGCGGAAAACACAATACTCCCGAAGCTGCCTATGAACATTCGGTAATGCTCCTGGAACAGGGTGCGACCATACTCGATATCGGCGGCGAAAGCAGCCGCCCCGGCAGCGCCCCCGTAAGCGTACAGGAGGAGCTCGACCGCGTTTGCCCCGTAGTAGAGGCACTCGCCCAGATGGCAAACATCTCCGACGACCTCGAGAACCCGGGCAACCGCAAGTTCTACATCTCGGTCGACACCGTCAAGGCGAAAGTCGCCTGCGAATGCATGAAGCTCGGTGCGCACATCATTAACGACATCAGCGCCTGCTCCATGGATCCGGACATGCTCTCTACCGTAGCAGCGACCGGAGCAAGCGTCGTGCTGAACCACATGCGCGGCTCCTTCGGCAATATGCAGAACGATTTCAAGCCCTATGCGAACGTGGTGGAAGAAGTAAAAAGCGAACTTCTCGCCCAGGTAGACAAACTCCTGGCCCTGGGTGTCGAAAAAGCGAAGATTTGCATCGATCCCGGAATCGGGTTCGGCAAGACCGTGCAGGACAACATCGACCTGATGAAGGCCACCGACGTGTTCGCAGAGACTGGCTACCCCGTGCTCATCGGGACATCCCGCAAGTCCTACATCGGGAAGATGCCCGGGCTCGAAAAGAGCGACAGGCTCATCCCGACGGTCACCGCAGGCATTGTCGCAGCCATCGGCGGGGCTTCCGTCATCCGCGTGCACGATGTCCGCGAGGCAAAAGAATCTATACTTTACCTGGAGGCCCTGAAGTCCAATGGTACTGTTTAAACTCTTCGACGTCATCGATGTCCGCATGGCCGACATCCTGGACATCCTCCTGGTGTCCATAATCCTGTATTACGTGTTCCTGCTGTTCAGGGGCACCCGCGCCGTGCAGATGATCGTGGGCGGCCTCCTCCTGATTGTCGCGTGGCTCATTGCGCAATGGTGGGAACTGCGAAGCATCACGTGGCTGCTCAGTAACCTGACGGGTATCGGTATCGTGGCTCTGGTTATCCTGTTCCAGCCCGAAATCCGAAGCGCGCTTACCCGCATCGGCCAGATGATAAGCCGAGCGGACTTGCGGCAACTCTTCTTCCACTCCAGCGGCCTCGACGAGGTGACCGAATCCATTACATCGGCAGTGCAAGACCTCGCGAAAAACCGCGTGGGTGCGCTCATCGTGCTCGAAAAGCGCGTGGGACTCCGCAACTATGAAGAGACCGGCGAGATTTTGAACGCCCGCATCAGTTCCCGACTGCTCCGCGCTTTGTTCTTCCCGAATTCCGCACTCCACGATGGTGCCGTGCTCCTCAACAGCCAGCGCATCGTCGCCGCAGGGTGCATCCTCCCCATGCCCACGGGTAACGCCGAAGGCGATGCGGGCTACGGCATGCGTCACCGCGCAGCAAAGGCTCTCGCCGCCGAATGCGACGCCATGGTCATCGTCGTCTCCGAAGAAACGGGCGGCATCTCCATCGCCTACAGGAACAGCCTGCGCCGCAAGCTTTCCATCAAGGAACTGGAAGCCGAAATCAAGCGCCATTGGGCGGAACTCTATCACGAAGAAACCGCCACCGCCGAAAAGATCCAGGTGGACGAATAGCCCCGTTCCGCGCAGGTAAGCACATCAATAAAATTTTCAACTGGCAACGCAGAGTACTATGAGCACGAACGAAAAAGAAAAAACGAAGACCACAGACACGCAAAACAAGGAAAACAAAAGAAAGAAGAAGAACATTGCCGTACTGGTAATCATGTTCCTTTTGCTGCTGTGCCTTTTCATAGTGCAGTGCCAGCTCGACAAGATGAAGCAGGAAGCCCTGCAAAAGCAACAGGAAACCGAACTTGAGGCAAGGCAGAAGTATATCCTCGACAGCCTGCGTCGCGTCGAGCAGATGAAGGCGGATAGCCTCGCCGAAGCGGCCCGCATCGCAGACAGCCTCGCACAGGATTCCATGCGCATCGCCGATTCCCTCCGCGTCGCCGACAGCCTCGCTTCGCTCAAGCCCGAGATAAACAAGGACAGCCTGCGCCATGTGCGCGATAGCATCAAGCACGTACGCGACAGCATCGCCGACGCCGACAAGGCCCGCAACGATTCCCTCGCGGCAGTCGCCGACAGCCTCGCGAAACTCGAAAAGGCTCGCCTCGATTCCCTCGAAAAGAAACGCGTACAAGACAGCATCCGAGCCGCCGACCAGACGCCCCCGGGAGCCGAAATCGTACCGCCCGCAGGCCGCTACTACGACCCCATCAAGCTGAAAGTCAAGTGCGACGAAATCAAATGCAAGACATTCCTCTCCATCGGTGACACGCTCAACCCGCAAGAGGCGGGCAAGGCCGTGGAATACAACAAGACCGGCAGCGTGTTCTTCTACGCCGAAGACTCGGTCGGAAACCGCTCCCCGTGGGAAGAAGCCAAGTACGACATGGCATCGGACAACATCTGCGGGAAGCACGCCTACCCCGTTCCCGTCGGCGGAAAGACGGTTTGCGTAGACGCCTACGAATACCCGAACGAACCCGACGCCAACCCGCGCGACATGGTGAGCCAGGAACAGGCGGTGGAACTCTGCCAGCAGGCAGGCAAGCACCTGTGCACCATCGACGAATGGCAGGCGGCATGCCGCGGCAAAGACAAGACCCGTTTCTCTTATGGCGACAGCTACAAGCAGAACAAGTGCAACACGAACACCAAGGCCATGAAGCGCAGCGGGCGCAAGGAACAGTGCCGCAGCTGGTACGGCATGTACGACATGAACGGCAACCTGTGGGAATGGACTTCGACCGCAAGCAAGGACCACCCGAATATGTTCCTGGTGGCAGGCGGTGCCTGGAATACGAACAACGAAAGCAAGTGCACCGACAACAAGTTCAGCTTCTATCCGCAGAACCAGTACCCGAGCGTCGGCTTCCGCTGCTGCAAGTGACCTTCAGGTCATGCTGAGGACGCTCAGCATCGGATATAAACATTCCGACCCTGTCGTCATGCTGAGGACGCTCAGCATCGGATATAAACATTTTGACCCTGAGAGTCCTCAGGGTGACGAGGACAACCAAGTCCTCTGGGAGACTCAATCAAGTAATTCCACATGCAGGTGTTCGGCTTCGCCCTTTTCCCATAGCACGCGAGCACGGCCTTCCAGGCGTTTCTGCGACATGTCGATAACGGACCGGCGTTCCTCGGGCAGCAGTCCCTTCAGCCGAAAATCGAGCGCCTTGTTCTCGTAGTGTTTTGAATTGCGGGCATGGTACGGGTAATCGTTCCCGCTTGTTATCACCGGCACATATTCATATCCCAAGACGGAGTGGAAAACGTTTATCACCTCCAGCGCAACAGAATCCAGAGCCGGTTCCATGCTTTCGAGATAAACGCCCTGCTTCTGCCTGGTACGCTGGAGTACGAGCCTGTGGACAGCGCGGCTGTTAAACGGCCTTTTCTGCGCCTTTAGGCTGCGCAGGTAGGCTTCCGCATCGAAAACGGGCTCCTCAACAGCCACCGGTTCAACGCGCGGCTCGGGTCGCTCGTTCGTGCGTATAAGCCAGCAGACGCCTCCGAGAACCAAAAAGGCCAGAATAAGCGGTATTATGGCAAAATATTTCATTTACACGGAAAAAAATAACTATTTTGAGAAACATGAAAAAGCTAATCTCTCTCGCTGTTCTTTCCATCGTTCCTATGATTTTCACCGCCTGCGGGCAGAATGCGGACAAGGGTTCCTTCGTCGGCTACTGGCAGGGTGAAGCCAACACCATCTTCGAAGTGCTGACCGAAAACGGACAGGACTTCATCATCCGCAACATCCACGGTGACCTCACCGCCAAAATCGAAGATGGCGAACTCCGCGGCAAGAACGACATGGACATGGCCTACTCAATGAAGGTCAAGGGCGATTCCGCCTACTACCTCTTCGCCGACATCACGACCGGCTACAAGAGGATTTCCAAGGACGAATACGACAAGATTTTTGCGACGCTCTCGAAGCCCGCGATCCAGTAAGCAGAACGGCCAACAGCCGCTCCGCTACTTTCCGTTCATCGTTTCAACAACGATTTGTTCGAGTGCCTTCTGGTTAGGCACTCCGCTCCATACACCCTTGATATAGCCTTCGCTGTCCAGGAGCATCAGCGTGGGTACGGCGCGTATCCCGTAACGGCGCCACAAGTCCTTCGTAGCATCGCGGTAAAGCGGATAAGGCGAGCGGTGCTGTTTTTCGTAGAATGCGTTCAGCGTCGAAAGGTTTTCGTCGGCAATGCCGATGACCTCGAGTCCCTGGTTTCCGAGTTTCGCATAGATGCTCTCGAGTATGGGAAGCGTCTGGCGGCAGGGGCCGCACCAGGTAGCCCAGAAGTCGAGCAAGGTAGCCTTGGGCTTTGTCTTGCGCTTGTCGCCGTTCTGGTAGAAGTTCTTGCCGAATTCCGCCATCTTGCTTCCGATAGCCGAACCCGTGAGGCTGCTGATGTCGTCGGGCCTGTCGGTGAGCTTCACCTTGAGGTTCTTCTTTTTTCCATCGCGCAAAATTTCGACCGCGACCGTCGAGCCCGCCTTCGATGACGATATCACCGAAGTAATCTGGGACATGTCGTTGAGCGGCTTGCCCGCAAATCCGATGACCTTGTCACCCGCGACAATACCAGCGGCAACGCAACCCGAACCGGGATGCACGCCCTTCACGTCGAGCGCAAGGTGGTTCTCATATTCCGTCTTCTTGAAAATAAGCCCGAGCCACGGACCCGCAAACGAGGGAACGGCAACAAACAGTAGAGAAAGCAATAAAACAAAAAAATATTTCGATTTCATTTTTTCATCCTAGAAAATCAGCAGCGAGAACCGAATGTTCACGACAAAGCGACCGAACACTTCCATATGGCGTCTTTCGTCAAATTTGTAAATCGGTTCGCCCAGTAGATAGTTGGCGAGAATCTCGATACGGCCCAACATGTCGGATTTTTTGAAAAAGAGGATATCGCGACCATAACCAAATCCAATCGCAGGCGAAAAGAACCATTCGTCAAGATGTTCCAAGCAAAATGCCGAAACGGAAAAATGCAGAAAGTCATCGTGTCCGGTTTGCATCAGGGCACCCTTGAAATACCAGCGCCAGTCCAGTCCGGTATCAAAGAATTCCCCAGCGAAGAAGAAACCTCCATGAATTCCGATTGAATGGAGCCGGTGTACCCTGTATTCGGCATCCAAGTCAACCGTCCCGTCTATACCCGTGAGGTAGTAAGCGAGAGAGGCTCCACCACCAACGATCCACGTAGGAAGCGCGCGCACATCCTTTGACACCGCATCTTCGATGGGCAGTCCCATGAAGTCGTCTGCATGTCCCAATGCGATGGCGAACAGGAGAACCGCTGCTATTTTACGCAGGAAACTCATACAAACCAATTCCAGACAAGCTACTTCTTCGGATTGCGGTCGTCGTATTCGCCGAGCGACTTATATCCGTCGTTCAGCATCGCATCCATCAATTCATTGCGCATGGCGTGTGCCGCCATCCAGCGGAAGGCGACCACGGAATAACACTGGACAGCATCAACACCGAGCTTGATGAGGTCATAAATCTTGTAGCCATGGTCTATACCGCCACAGGCAATTACGCTCATCTGCGGGTAGTGTTCGCGAATGTACTTCACGTTCCATACCATGTTCTCGAACAGCGGACGGCCCGACATTCCGCCGCAGTCTCCGTCGGCACGAAGCGGCGTCAGGTCTTCGAACTTCGCGTTCACGGGCAGTTCACTCAATTTCGCGGTCGGGTATGTATTCCCGATTACCACGCCGTTCACTCCGGTACGCACCAACATATCCATAATGGAAATCAGGTGTCGCTCCGAGAGATCCGGGCTGAGTTTTGCATACACCGCCTTGCGCAGTCCGAGGCCGTTGCGGAAGTTCATGATTTCGGTAAAGATGCGTTCCGAGAAACTCATGTCCAGATCGACGCGGGATTCGCCCGTATTGGGGCAGCTCACGTTGATTTCGATGTAGTCCGCCGCACGGTAGGCGATTGAAAAACTTTCGATGATATCCTTCAGTTTTTCTTCGGGGTCAACAAGCCCCGGCGTCTCGGCGACAGAGATGCCGACGCAAAGTCCGGCCTTGTGCGCTTTCACGAGTTGCGCATCCACGCGTTTCGCGATGACCTCAACACCCTCGTTGTTGAGACCCATGCTGTTGTGGATGGCACGGTCTTCTTCCAAAAATCCGATACGGGGCCTATGCGTGTTGCCCTCGCGGAAATGGCGAGTCGCAGTCCCTACGGTAATGCCGCCGAACCCGACGTTCGCATAATCCTTGATGCGTTCCGCCGTCTTGTTCGCACCCGCTGCCAGGATGATGGGGCATCCCAGGTAAAGCGAGTTGCTGTGATCCGAAAAGGTGACGACACGGCGCAGCGGCTTGGTCAAATCCGGGCGCCCGCCCATGAACGGAATGAACGGCGCGAAGCGCGCTACATACTTGAACGAATCATGACGGAACTCCGGCGAATTGTGGAAAATCCGGCGGATAAGCGCAAGAACCTTGTCGCTAAAGCGCAAATAATATTCGTGGTTGATACAATCATTTCCCATATTATTTAAATTACAAAAAAAAAGAGGTCAAGATAATGAACCGCAACGTAGAAAACAGAATCCACGAGAATTTTCCCAAATACATCGAAGCCCTGAAACAGCTAGTCCGCATCCCTTCCATCAGTTTTCCCGCCGAGCGGAAGGCCCACGGTCTACGCCGAATGCCTCACCGGTGCCGACAAGCCGACCATCCTGCTCTACGCCCACCACGACGTGCAGCCCCCGATGCGCGAGGCCCTGTGGAAGAGCGCACCGTTCGAACCCGAAGTCCGCGGCGACAGGCTCTACGGACGCGGAACCGCCGACGACAAGGCGGGCATCATCACGCATATCGCCGCAGCGCAGCAGGTGCGCGAGTTGCTCGGAGACAAGGGGCCGAACCTGAAGTTCATCATTGAAGGCGAAGAGGAATCCGGCAGCGCCGGCTTCGAAGAAATCCTCGCAAAGCATGCGGAACTCCTCAAGTGCGACGCGGTAATCGTGGCCGACCTCGGGAACTTCGCGAAGGGAGTCCCCTCCATCACGACGACTCTCCGCGGAATGAGCGCAGTGAACGTCACACTCCGCAGCACCAAAACGCCGCTCCATTCCGGAAGCTGGTCGGGCCCGATTCCCGACCCCGCACAGGCGCTCTGCCACATGATTGCATCACTTACCGACGAACGCGGCAACATCGCCATTCCGCATTTCGAAGACGGGCTCGTGCCCCCCACCGAAGAGGAACTGCAGTCGTACCGCAGCCTCGGATACGGAGAGGCCAAGTTCCGCGAAGAAAGCGGAGTCTTGAACAAAGTAAGCCTCACCGTTCCCGACGAAGAAATTCTCGAATCGCTCTGGCGCAGGCCTTCCATCGTGGTAACCACGATGGAAGTGGGCAGCCGGACGAATGCGGGCAACGTACTCCAGGATTGCGCCTACGCGAGAATCGGAATCCGGCTGGCCCCCGGCATGAATGCCGGCGCCTGCACCGACATGCTCGTGAACTTCCTGCGCCAAAACACGCCGAACGGGCTCGAAATTTCAATCGACGTCGAAGACGGCGCGAACCCGTTCGTGACCGACATCGCCCACCCCTTCTTCAAGAAGATGAGCGACGCCATGAAGGAGGCCTACAAGACCGAGCCGAAATTCATCGGCTGCGGGGCAAGCATCCCCGGCGCAGAGCTCTTCCGCAAGACCTTCGGGGACATTCCCATTTTGCTTACCGGCCTCGAAGATCCGGAATGCGCAGCCCACGGCGAAAACGAGAGTCTCTACCTCCCCGATTTCGAAGCAGGAATCATCGCCGAGACGCTTTTCTTCGTCTCGCTCGCCTAAAACACGGTTTGGCATGTAATTTTCCTCACTTTTGCCAACAAAAAGCATGCTAGACCGCTACAAACAGTACCCCCTCCGCGCCATGCATTACTATATTAAGAATGTATGGATAAGAAATTGGTCGTACTGACAGGCGCAGGGATTAGCGCCGAATCCGGACTTCGCACATTCCGCGGGAACGACGGGATGTGGGAGCACGAGAACATCGAGGACGTCTGCACGCCCGGTGCTCTTCGTCGTGACCCGAAGCGCGTGATGGACTTCTACAATTTCTTACGCAAGGGCCTCCCCGAGCACAAGCCGAACGCAGCCCACATTGCGCTCGCCAAACTCGAAGAGCGCCTGGGGGACCGCTTCTTGCTCGTGACCCAGAACGTCGACGACCTGCACGAGCGGGCCGGCAGTAAGCGCGTACTCCATATGCACGGCGACCTGATGAAACTCCGCTGCATAAGGGACCCGGAACACGAATTCATGTTCGATGGCGAAGAGACACTCGAAACCAAGTGCCCGTTCTGCGGTTCAGGTACGCGCCCCGACATAGTCTTTTTCGAAGAAGTCCCCCTTTATATGGAACAAATCCAGAACGCCCTCCGCACCTGCGATGAGTTCGTGTATATAGGAACCAGCAGCGTGGTCTACCCCGCCGCAGGCTTCAAGAATTTTGCCAAGCGCTTCGGCGCGAAGGTGACCTGCCTCAATCTCGAGATTCCTGCTCACGACCCGGATACAGATGTATTTGTGCAGGGCAAGGCGACCGAGATCGTGCCCAAGTGGTGCGAAGAATTTGAGTAAGACGCGCGGCCAACGCGCGATAGAACTAGTTTGTATAAAATGCCGAGAATTAGCGAATCCGAAGCTCTCGATTTATTTTTGAATGCACCGCTCGACGAACTCTGCGCCCGCGCAAACGCCGAGAAGGAACGCCTGCACGGGAAATCCGTGTACTGGGTGAACAACCGTCAGATTAACTACACGAACGTCTGTGTACTGCACTGCAAATTCTGCGCCTTCTCGAAAATCAAGAAGGACAGCCCCACCGCATACGACTGGGATTACGATACCATCCGGAACAAGGCAGCCGAAGCAATTGCCGGCGGAGCACGCGAGCTGCATATCGTAGGCGGGCTCCACCCCGACCATCCCTTCGACTACTACATCGAAATGCTGCGCAAGCTGCGCGTAGAATTCCCGAAAGTAAACCTGAAGGCCTTCACCGCGGTAGAGATTTGTCACTTCGCGAAAATCTCGGGACAGACGCCCCTGCAGATCATGACCACGCTCAAGGAAGCGGGCCTGGACGCCCTCCCCGGCGGAGGCGCGGAAATACTCGTGCAAAGCGTGCGCGACCAGATTTGCCCCGGCAAGGAGACCGGTGAGGAATGGCTCGACGTGCACCGCGCCGCACACAAAATCGGCATCCCGACAAATGCGACAATGCTGTTCGGGCACATAGAAAAGCCCGAGGACCGCATCGCCCACATGCGCATGCTGCGCGACCTGCAAGACGAAGCACCCGGGTTCTTCGCATTCATCCCGCTCGTGTACCACCCGGAACACAACGCACTGCACAAGATTGTCCCGAACATCACGAGCGAAGAGGACATTTTGCGCACGGTCGCAGTCGCACGCCTATTCCTGGACAATTTCCCGCATATCAAGGCCTACTGGATTCAGATGGGCATCGAGACCGCGATGAAGGCGCTCCACGCCGGAGCTTCCGACCTGGACGGCACGATTATCGAGGAAAAAATCACGCACGCCGCCGGAGCTACCGTGCCTGTAGGCATGAGCCCCGATCGCATGAAGTCGCTTATTGTAAACGAAGGCCTAGTCCCCGTCGAACGTGATGCCTTATATGAACGATTTTCTTAACGAAAATCGTTCTTTAGACTAGGAGAGGCTCCGCCCCTCCTAAAACCTTCCTTTCCCAGACGCATTTTTTTTCTTAACGAAAATCGTTCCCCCCATACCCTTTTTCGGTTATTTTATCGGGAATATTGCACATTGCACACCCCTTTCTCTCTGATCTTCATATATTGAGAGAATGATGTCGTGTACCCGAATTTTATCAGCCATCTTGATTCTCGCAGCGTTTGCATTTTCCCAAGGCATCGGTCCCGAGCAAGTCGATTACAACAAGGTGAAAGTAAACCCTGCCGAGATGCAGAGCGAGCTGAACACGCGCGCAGACCTGCTGCAGGCCCTAAAGACGGGCAACACGACCAAGGTCGACAGCGCCCTTCTCGTTTTGTCGTATGAAAAGATTCCGGAATCGACAATAGACAGTCTGGAAATTCTCCAGGTAAACCTGATACGGGGGCGTTACGACCTGGCTGTCCCGCAGCTTGCGAACATCCTTATGAAAAAGGACAAGAAAGTCCGTTATTCCTTTGCCAACGATTCCCTATTCCATTATCTCAGAAATGAGACACGATTTGCCGCCCATTACAGAGACCGTCCATACGACCGAGACCGCAGAGAGAGACTCAAAAAAGCAAAAAAATACATGACCGAAGCGGCACAAGCGAACATAAAGCAGGAATATAAAGACCTTGCAGGAATCCTTGTAGATTTGGCTCCCTATTATGAGATTTCGGATAAGGGGCAATGGATTTATCTCAGTAACGCATTTAAGGACATCAGTACAGACAGCCTTGCCAATATTGTTGCAGTACGAACAGAAGATTGGGTGAATTATCATCAAGAAATGGACACGATTGGCGTATTGTCGCTGTTCGAAAAAATGCGAGCGTTCTACAAGAAGTATCCGGAATCGGAGTATTCCGACTGGATATACCAGAAAATAACGAGCCTCAATAAACACGTAGAAGGTTACAAGCGGTACAGGAATTACTATTTAGACAAACTTTATACCGGTGGCTTGGGACTTGAAGCCTTTATAGGAAGTTCAGCGGCTCTTGTAGTCGGCATTCCCTTACAATACTCACGATTCATCCTCACTCCGTCGTATATATATGACAATAACTCATATAGAACAAAAGACGGTTCAAGAATTGAGGCCAATAATCTTGACAATTTCTTCGTTACAGCCGGTTTTGATGCGTTCGAAAACAAATGGTTTAAAATTCAGCCCTTTATCGGCGGATACGAATTTTTCACGACGGGCTTACAAGCAGATTTCCGATTCTGGATGTCAAAAACCCTCGGAAGCGAATTCCATGATGGGACATACCTATCCCTTAAGTTCCGCTATATGGGAATCTATTACACCTCCGAAAAAACGACAGAAAACGCAATCGCAGAAGACGATCGAACAAAAGAAAAAAAATGGGGCAACTGGTTCTTTGCGGGCATAGGCGTCCATTTCTGGTAGAGTGATTTGTTTTTTTGCCGAAATCTTCATATATTGAGAGTATGAAATTGTATACCCGTATTTTATCCGTACTCCTGCTGTTTGTTGCATTCTCCTTCGCCAACATAACGCAGGATTCCTCCGTCAATCGTTTCGACAAGCTCAACGACCTTGCCGCCACAACAGTCGACACCGGCAAAACCGCTGCAACCGACGTTTCCGGTGCCGTGGATTCTATCGGTCGCGCAGTTCCCTCCAGAATGACTGCAGATAAGAAGCGCGCCGTCTGGATCAAGCTGGAAGGCGACGTGGAACCCTCCATGTACGACTTCTGCGCCCGCGCCATCGCCGACGCCCTCAAGGAAAATCCGGATTACATCGTATTCGAAATCAACACCTTCGGAGGCCGCCTCGACGCCGCCTTCGACCTGGTCGATACCATCATGGCGGTCAAGGGCCCCGAAACCATCGCCCTCGTGAAGAAGAAGGCCATCAGTGCAGGTAGCCTCATCGCTCTCGCCTGCAAAAAGCTCTACATGCTCGAAGCGACCACCATCGGCGACTGCGCCCCCATCGTGCAGGGCGGCGACGGCACACCGCAAATCGTCGGCGAAAAGATTCAATCCCCGCTCCGCGCCAAGTTCAGGAACCTCGCCCAGCGTAACGGCTATCCCGAGCTCCTGAGTTCCTCGTTCGTGACTCCGGAACTCGAAGTCCTCGAACTCACCGCCAAACTCGACAAGGGCAAGAAGACGGAACGCGACACGACGTTGATTATCGAGGGGCAAAAGTACGCCGTCCTCGACAGCGCCGAAAAGAAGTTCTGGGGCGCACCGAAAATTCTCGTGAAGAAAGGCGAACTCTTGACCATGACCGACAAGGAAGCGCAGGAACTCGGGTTCTCCAGGGGCACCTTCAAGGACCGCGAGGAATTCGAGACGACACTCGCTATCGAGAACGCAAGCGAAGTCGAAACGACACTCGGCGAAGACATCGCCGCCGCCATCGCGGCCATTTCGGGCATCTTGCTGATTCTCGGATTCGGTGCCCTCTATATCGAATTCAAGACCCCCGGCTTCGGGCTCTTCGGCATCATCGGCATCATCCTCATCGGCATCGTGTTCCTCGGGCAGTTCGCCCCGCAGCTCGACGGCTACATTCCCGCAATCCTCCTCGTCGTGGGCGTGGCACTTTTCCTCGTCGAGATATTCGTCATGCCCGGGACATTCCTGTTCGGCATCGGCGGCATCATCTGCATGATAATAGCGCTCGCGATGTCGTTCTCGCCCGCAGAGCTCCCGGAATACGTCCCCGACGCCGTCGAGACGACGTTCGATGCAACCCCATGGCTACTGGGATTGCTCTACATGCTATGCTGTGCGGGCGTTGCGCTCGTGTTCCCGATTGCCGCAAGCAAGTACCTGATTCCGCTTTTGCCTGAAGGCTGGACTCCCATGCTCAAGGCGGACCTCGAGACCGCG